>JAAFHR010000048.1 GCA_013298455.1 Betaproteobacteria bacterium
GCATCAACCCAGCCTTTGGCCATACCCGCAATCGAGCCAATGATCACGCCAACGGTGATCGCCATCAGCATCGCTGCCAAACCGACGGCGAGCGAGATTCGGCCGCCGTAAAGCATGCGAGCCAAGATGTCGCGCCCCAGATCATCAGTGCCAAAAATGTGACCGCCGGTGGGTGAGGCGAGCCGCGCTTGCAGATCAACGTCATTGATCCCGACCTTGTAGAACATCGGCCCGAAGACTACGGCGAGCACCATGAAGCCCAACAACCACAAGCTGAAATAGGCCAGACGATGTCGTTTAAAGCGTCGCCATGCCTCGGCAGTGGGGGATACTGGCGCGATCGACTTCGAGAGCGGCGCGACTGTGTCGATAGTCGCGTCCGACTTATCGGTAGCTGATGCGGGGGTCAAGCCAGCCATAGAGAATGTCCGCAAGAAGATTAAAGAAAACAACGAGGCAAGCGAACACAAACGTCACCGCCATGATGACCGGCGTATCGTTTCGAAGAATCGCGTCGATCAACAAACTGCCGATCCCCGGCACCCGAAAAATTTGCTCGGTGACAATCGCGCCGCCAAACACGCCGGGCATTTGCAGCGCAACGAGTGTGACCACCGGAATCAAAGCGTTGCGCACCACGTGCTTCGTGATAACTACGCGCTCAGAAAGCCCTTTGCTCCGAGCTGTCGTGACGTAGTCCAAACGAATCACATCAAGCACCGCCGAGCGAACGTAGCGCATCATGCTCGCCGCTTGAAACATCGCGAGCACAGTAATCGGCATGATCGATTGCTTGAATTGCTCCCACCACCACATCCAACCCGTGGAGCTCAAATCACTTCGGTAAACAAACGGCAACCATCCGAGATAGATGCTGAAAAACAGAATGAAGATGATGCCGGTGAAAAACGTCGGCAATGAGAAGCCGATGAAGGCCACCGTGCTGGCGATGCGATCAAACCACGAGTAAGGTTTCACCGCTGCCAAAATGCCAACCGGCAGCGCAATCGCAATGGCCAACAGCTGCGACAAGCCAATCACGGCAATGGTGGTGGGCAGACGCTGCATGATGAGCTGATCCACATTGATGCGGCTCTGGAAACTAAAGCCCCAGCTGCCTTGCAGCATGCTCGTGAACCACGACACGTAGCGCTGCCACACCGGATCATCAAGCCCGAATTGGGCACGAAGCGCCATCCGAACCTCGGGTGGCACGTTGGGGTTGGTTGCAAGCTCTTCGAACGGATCGCCGGGTGCCAGAGCAAGCACAGTGAAGAGCACCAGACTGATGCCCACCAAACTTGGCAGTGCAATCAGCAGACGACGAATGACATAGTTAAGCAAACGGATTCCCCCAGTTGCGTGGATGTGCGGCGCGGCTCAGGCCGCTGTGGCGAGTACGTTGTCGCCTCTTCTCTGAATGTAAAACCGCTTCACGACGCGGTTTATCAGCATCCATCGCACGCTTGAATCATCAAAAACGTTCCCAGAAATCTGCGGCCTTCCGCGTAAAAATCTGTGTGACTCTGCGTCAAAAAAAGGCGGTTCAGCCCCGTGACAATTGCGGGTTGGAAAAAGCTGCTTGCGACCCATTTCACGCGAATACGCAGACCCTCTCCCCAACCCTCCCCCCCGGGGGAGGGCGCCGGGCGACGCTTTACGCGTCACGCCACCAGTTGTTGAGGAACGCTGTGGTGTTGTCCCACGGCGAAATCGTGGCTTGCAGCTTGTTGACCGTGCCAATCGGACGCGGACGCGCAAACAGCGGAATCACGTAGCCGTCGTTGACGACCAAGTCGTTCAACTTCACGAAGAGCGCAGCGCGTTTAGCGGGATCAAGCTCGGTTTGCGCGGCACGGAAGGTGTCGTCGTATTCCTTGTTGCTCCAGCGCACCAGATTGCGGCTTGCCCACTTGTTGGCCTTTTGCGAATGCTCGGCTGTGGTGAACTGCTCCATGAAGTACTGCGGATCGGGCTGGGTCATGGTCGTTGTAAACATTTGCATGTCTGACCAGAATTTTTGGTACGTGTCTGGGTTGGCGAAATCACCACCGAAGAACACGGATGCAACGACGCTCTTCAACTCCAGATCGATACCCGCTTTGCTACACGCATCCTTGATGATGGCTTGGCATTTCTGGCGCGGCCCGCTCACCGAGGTTTGGTAAACAAACTTCAGTTTCACATTGCCTTTGGCGCGAATACCATCCGCGCCTTTTTTCCAGCCCGCCGCTTCCAGCGCAGCGTTAGCTTTATCCACCGAGTATTCCCACTTGGTGTTGTTGCTGCGGAAACGCGGTGGGTTGTTGAGGAAGTTGGCCGTGGTGATGCCGCCGCGACCATAGATCGAGTCAGCAATGCCTTTTCGATCGATCAACAAGCTCATCGCGGTGCGAACGGCCTTGTCGCTAAACGCGGGGTGTTTGCTCTTCGAGCTGGCGCGCTCGCCGTCCACTTCGTTCCACGGATCGGTCACGTTGAGCGAAACAAATTCGATGTCGCTTCCGGTGTAGAAAGTCATCTTGCCTTTGCCAGCGGCCTCAAGGCGTTTGAGGATTTCGTCTTCAACGGCCAAGTTCCAACCGAGATCGAACTCGCCCGTTTGCAGCACGGCGCGAGCGGCGCTCGTGGCATCGCCGCCGCCTTTGATTTCCAGCGAATCGAAAAACGGCTGATTGGCAACGTGGTAATCCTTATTGGCCTCAGCTCGGAGCGAATCGCCCGGTTTGAAATCAACGATTTTGTAAGGGCCCGTGCCGACCGGTTTCAAGTTGGCAGGGTTATCGCGAGACTTCGCACCCATGAAGTTTTCGAAGGCGTGCTTCGGCAAAATCAAACCAACGATACCGACCAGCGCCTCGGCCCAAAACGGCGTTGGACGCGGGTAATCAACGCGCACGGTGTGCGAATCGACCTTGACCACTTTGATGTCTTTGTAAGTGCCCACGGTGACCATCGCAGCGGCTGGATCGCCCGCGTAGGCAGCGGTGAATACGACGTCGTCTGCCGTGAAATCTTTGCCATCGTGCCATTTCACGCCACGCTTCAATTTCCAGGTGACGCTCTTGCCGTCGGCCGAGAGTCCGCCATTGGCACGGCTTGGAATTTCGGTCGCGAGAATCGGCACGAGATTGCCCTCGCCGTCCCAACCTGCAAGCGGTTCGTAAAAAATACGCGCTGCGTCTTGATCTTTGGTACCGCCCGCGTAGTGCGGATTCAGGTGCACCGCACCTTGCCAGTAAATGAGCTTCAATGGACCACCGCCGCCACGTTTCGTCGGCTTGTAAGCAGGCACCGTTTGTGCGTTGGCAACGCCGTAGTGCATCAGGAGCATCGATGCCGTGGGCACCGTCAGGCCGAGGCCGACCATTTTTTCAATGAAGCTGCGGCGGGGCAATTTACCGTCGCGAACGTCTTCAACGAGACTGCGAATTTGTGTGTCGTTCATAACAATCAGGCTCCTTAATCAAATAATCTGGTGCAACCAAATGGGGTTAAGCACATTTCGCGCCTATGCGGGCGCGCTGCGCCGAACAGAAGCGGCGTTGGCGCCAATCCTGTCGATATTTCTGAGTGTAGTGCAGAGTTTCGGTCGGCGGCTTTCAGCGCGAAGCCGCAGGCTCGAACGCCAGATGTAGGCGACGACCTGGCGTCGCTTGGTGGAATGATGCGAGATCGGTGATGCGCGCGGCCAGGTCCCAATTCTCTTGACTGAGGAAAAACCAGCTCGATTTCCGTTCGGGCTGAGCTGGTCGAAGCCTTGGTGGCATGCCGCCAGCCCTTCGACAAGCTCAGGGCGAACGGTTACTAAAAGAACGGCATTGAGCCAGCTCCACACCTACCCGTCTAGCGCAATGTGAAATCGCTACGCCCAAAGCCACGCTGCGCCACGCACGCCACTTGAATCGCCGTGCACGTTTTTGGCGATCTTAGTTTCGACGAACTCACTAAACACGTAATTCGGCAGCAACGGCGGCACGTTGGTGTAAAGCCGCCCGATGTTCGACACGCCACCGCCGAGCACAATGACTTCCGGATCTAGGAGGTTGATGACGGTGGCGAGCGCGCGAGCGATACGGTCTTCGACCCGCGTCAAGTACGCTTCGGCGAGCACGTCCCCACTGGCCGCCAGATCAACGATTTGCGCGGGGTTGAGCGGCTCGCCAGTTCGGTTTGCGTTGAAATGCTTGGCGATGCCGGTACCGGAGAGCCACGTTTCGATGCAGCCGCTTTTGCCGCAGTAACACCCATGTGCGCCGCGATCTTTGAGCTCGTCGTCGTCTGGCCACGGCAGCGGATTGTGACCAAATTCGCCAGCGATGCGATGCAGGCCGTCAATCACTCGTCCGTTGACGACAACGCCCGCGCCACAGCCCGTGCCAAAGATCACGCCAAACACGCTCGCAGCGCCTTTGCCCGCGCCGTCGACCGCCTCAGACAGCGCAAAGCAATTGGCATCGTTGGCGATACGAATTTCTCTCGAAAGACGCTCTTCGATGGCTTGTTTCACGGGTTGGCCATTCAACACCACGGTGTTGGAGCCGCGCAGCAAACCCGTTTTTGGCGACAGCGAACCGGGCGTGCCGATGCCAACGCTGCACGCAGCCCCGACGTTGCCCTCACCGCGTAAGACAAGCGCCGCAATCGCGTCGTAGATTGCCTCGGCGCTGTGCTTCGGTGTGGCAATGCGCTCACGCCACAACAACGTGCCGCTAGCGTCAAGCGCCACGGCTTCAAGTTTGGTGCCGCCAAGGTCAACCCCAATGCGCGGTGTTCGGTTCGTAGTCATAACTGGCTTTTTCGCTTAATGCGCCAATTTATTTGGCCTTAAACGAATAAATACAAAAATTCAAAAATACGCGATAAACACGAATAACCTAATAAAACTAATGCTTTTAAAGAATAAGCCGTTATCCCCGATGCTCGCCCACACGCACTACCTTGAGCGCGTTCGTTCCACCGCTTTTGCCCATCGGTTCACCGCAGGTGATCACGATGGCGTCGCCGTCTTGCAAATCACCGCGTGCTCTGAGTGCGGTTTCGGCGGCGAGCATGGCTGAATCACGATCACTATCAAAGGGAACGACGACGGGGCGCACACCACGGTAAAGCGCTGCGCGCCGTGCCGCGCCGACTTCGGGTGTTAAGGCATAAATCGGCACGCCGCTGTCGTGGCGGCTCATCCAGAGCGCCGTGGAGCCCGATTGTGAGAGCGCGGCGATGGCTTTGGCATTCAGATGAAACGCCGTAAAGAGCGCCGCCATAGCGATGGCTTGATCGACGCGCGCGAACTGTTGATTGATGAAATCGCGATCGAGCTCGTAAATCTGCGAGCGCTCGGCAGCGAGCACAATCGCGGTCATCGTGCGAACCGTTTCAACAGGATACTTGCCCGTGGCAGATTCGGCGGAGAGCATCACGGCGTCTGTGCCATCGAGCACCGCGTTGGCCACATCGCTCACCTCAGCGCGGGTCGGCACGGGCGCGGTAATCATGCTCTCCATCATCTGCGTGGCGGTGATGACGAGCTTGTTTTTGTCGCGAGCGCGTTTAATCATGCGCTTTTGCAGCGCGGGGACGGCGGCGTTTCCGACCTCAACGGCCAAATCGCCACGCGCCACCATGATGCCGTCGCTCGCATCGATGATTTCATCGAGTGTTTGCGGGATGATCGCTTCGGCGCGTTCAATTTTTGCGATGAGCTTCGCCTTGCCACCGGAAGCGGCGAGCACAGTTCGCGCCGTTTCCATGTCAGCCGCGTGTTTCGGAAACGACACAGCAAGGTAGTCGCAATCAATCGCAACCGCAGTCACAATGTCGGCCAAATCCTTGGCGGTGAGCGCGGGCGCTGTGAGTCCGCCGCCCAATTTATTGATGCCTTTGTTGTTGCCCAGTTCACCGCCGAGCTCAACGAGCGTGTGCACTTTGGTGCCCTCAACGAGGGTGACTTTCAGCTGCAACAAACCATCATTCAAAAGCAGTGTGTCGCCCGCTTTCACATCGCGCGGCAGCTCTTTGTAATCAAGGCTTGCAACCTGCGCGTTGGAAATCGGCGCCTTGTTATCCATCGCCGCATCAAGCACAAAGGCCGCGCCTTGAACCAGCATCGCCTTGCCGCCCTCAAATTTCCCCACCCGAATTTTGGGCCCTTGCAGATCGCCCATGATCGCCACCTCGCGCCCGGCGATCATTGCCGCTTCGCGAACCCGCGCCGCCCGCCCCGCATGATCCTCGGGCGTGCCGTGCGAAAAATTCAATCGAAAGACGTCTGCCCCGGCATGAATCAGCGCTGTGATGATTTCAACTGAATCACTCGCAGGGCCCAGCGTGGCAACGATTTTTGTGGCTTTCATAGCGGCGTCTACTTCATTCAAGATGTAGCGCAGTGTAGTGGCCGTAGCAGGACGTAGTGATGACAGGGCTCGATTGTGGTGCGCGATTCGAGTTGATGTAGGCGCGCACCTGGGCGCGCCCGGCCGCACGCCGAAAGCCCGCAGCTACGGCTCTTTGCAATCGCCCTCGCGCACCGCGAGGATTTTTTCACTACGGTGCTGCTTCTCGCCGAACTTGCTGCCGATGGTGTCGACATCGGCGCTGTAGTTGTTTTCGTTGAGGATGGTGACGATGGTTTTGTTGGTACCGGAAATGCCCGGTAACTTGCACGACGCAGCGACTTCGTATTTGTTGTCGCCTGTTTTCGTCACGTTGGTTTTGCACAGCAGAGTCGCCGCGCGCAGGGTGCGCGTGATTTCCTTTTTCGGGCTCGCGCAGTATTCGGATTGGCGCACTTCTTCCGCGCTGCCGTCATGGCGATCAATGGTGCGCACCACTTTCCAAAGCCCGGGTTTGAGCTGATCGAGCGGGATCGAATCGATGGCGTTTGCGGGTAGCGCCAACGCGGCGAGACAGACGGTGAAAACTGAGGCAGTGAGGAGTTTCATGGCTGCATTAACGCACGGCAACAGATGTTGTTGACGTGAGTTTAGAGCGCAGCAGCACCCCCACCGCAATTCACCTACCCGACATTCAATCGCTTTTATCGATCACCATTCGCTTTTTAAGTTGTTTTACAAACTGATGAAGCGGCTCAACAATTCGCTCCACCTGAACGCGCAACTCGCTCTGCGTTGCACGGTCTCACCCTCATCGACGCCAGCGTGCGCCGACATTCAACCAAGGAGTCACCATGACAACCGAAATGAAGTGTCCGTTTCCTCACCTCAGCGCAAAGCCCGCCGTAGCGCATGCTGCCGCGCAACCCAATTGGTGGCCCCAGCAGTTGAACCTCAGCGTATTGCACCAGCAATCCGAGAAATCCGACCCGATGGGCGAAACGTTTGATTACGCCAAGGAATTCAAAACGCTTGATCTCAATGCGGTCGTGAAAGACCTGCATGCCTTGATGACCGACTCACAAGACTGGTGGCCCGCTGATTATGGCCACTACGGGCCGTTTTTCGTTCGAATGACCTGGCATGCAGCGGGTACGTATCGCATTGCCGATGGTCGCGGTGGCGCGGGCTCGGGTTCGCAGCGCTTTGCGCCGTTAAACAGTTGGCCAGACAACGGTAACTTGGACAAGGCGCGTCGTTTGCTGTGGCCGATCAAGGCGAAGTACGGACGCAAACTGTCGTGGGCGGATTTGCTCGTGCTCGCAGGCAACGTCGCGATGGATTCGATGGGCTTTAAAACCTTTGGGTTTGCAGGCGGTCGCCCCGACATCTGGGAGCCCGAGGCGGACATTTATTGGGGCCCGGAAAAGAAATGGCTCGCCGATGAACGATACAGCGGGGATCGCCAATTGGCCAATCCCTTGGGCGCGGTGCAAATGGGTTTGATCTACGTGAACCCCGAAGGCCCCAACGGCAACCCTGATCCGCTGGCGTCTGCCCGAGACATTCGCGAAACATTCGCCCGTATGGCGATGAACGACGAAGAAACCGTTGCCCTAGTGGCTGGCGGACACACCTTTGGCAAAGCCCACGGCGCAGCCGACCCGAGCAAATACGTGGGCCCTGAGCCCGAGGGCGCGAGCATCGAAGAGCAAGGATTGGGTTGGAAAAATTCATTCGGCACTGGCAAAGGCGAGCACACCATCACCAGCGGCATCGAAGGGGCATGGACTAACAATCCGATTCAATGGGACAACGGCTACTTTGACAATTTGTTTGGCTACGACTGGGTGCTCACTAAGAGCCCCGCAGGCGCTCAGCAGTGGACGCCGAAAGACGCCGCAGCCGCCAACACCGTGCCCGATGCACACGACAAAACCAAACGCCACGCACCGATGATGACCACGGCTGATATGGCGATGCGAATGGACCCTGCATACGAAAAAATTTCGCGTCACTTTTGGAAGAATCCGCAAGCGCTGCATGATGCGTTTGCTCGCGCATGGTTCAAGTTAACGCATCGTGACATGGGGCCGCGGGCTCGGTACTTGGGCTCGCTTGTGCCCGCTGAAACGTTTATTTGGCAAGACCCGATTCCACCGACAACGCGTCCTCTGATCGATCAGAGCGATGTCGCCGCATTGAAAAAACACCTCGCCGACAGCGGACTGTCGGTCGCGCAATTGGTCTCAACCGCATGGAAATCGGCGTCAACGTTTCGCGGCAGCGACAAGCGCGGCGGCGCCAATGGCGCGCGCATTCGGCTCGCGCCGCAAAAGGATTGGGAAGCTAACGAGCCCGCCGCGCTATCGGTGGTACTACGCAAACTCGAAGCAATCCAGAAGGCATTCAACGATGCGCAAACGGGCGGTAAACGCGTGTCGTTAGCTGATCTGATCGTGCTTGGCGGAAGCGTTGCGATTGAGTGGGCTGCGAAGAAAGCGGGGCACGACATCACAGTGCCGTTCGCACCCAGTCGCAACGACGCCACCGCCGAGCACACCGATGCCGCATCGTTTGCGGTGTTGGAGCCCATCGCTGATGGTTTCCGCAACTATCAGCGAGCAGGTCAAGAAGACGTTGCAGCAGAGCTTCTCGTCGAGCGCGCCAATTTGCTCACGTTAACCGCGCCAGAGATGACGGTGCTCATCGGCGGCCTGCGCTCGCTGGGCGCGAACTTCGGCGAATCGAAAGTGGGCGTATTCACGTCGCGCCCAGAAACGCTCAGCAACGACTTCTTCGTCAACCTTTTAGACATGAACACGTCGTGGCAAAAGGCTGCGGGCGCTGAGGGGCTCTTCGAAGGACGCGACCGTAAATCAGGTCAACTGAAGTGGACTGCCACGATCAACGACCTAGTCTTCGGCTCAAACGCCCAATTGCGCTCACTCTCTGAGGTATACGCCAGCAGCGATTCGCAGTCGAAGTTTGTGGCCGACTTTGTGACAGCGTGGGTCAAAGTGATGAATCTGGATCGGTTCGACTTGGCGTAATGCAATGCAGCGCGGCATAGCCCGTTGCGACTGATATTCAGCTCGGTGCGCGTGAAGCTCATCGAGCTTATTTTTTTCGGAGCACAGACGTGGGGGATTGGTCTACGGCTACTTCACGTCTGGAGCTCGGAGGCACGCGGGGTATGGTGAGCCCTCTAAGCATCATGAGCGCGGCGATGTGACGATGAAAGACTCGACCCTTTGGTTTCGCTTGAAAGACTTGAACCTGACGTTTCACTGATTTCAAACGCGTCAGGTCGTTGGAGGTGACCGTGCGAATCCGGACCGCCCTCCCCCCGGAACGGAAGGAGTATGCAAGCGAAATGGCAACGCCGTCGCTACCGTGGCATTGGATACATTTCGACACTGATCGAGCGAACGCGATCATTCCAACCGGCGGGCATTTCAGGCGTGTTGGCGTTTAGCACAAGCCGTTCGCCCTGCTGATCAAACTCAGAAAAAAGCGTCACGAAGTGTTTAACGCCAACCTTAACCGAGCTTGTGCGATCCGGCCTGACGTTAACTCGCATGCGCGGCGGTCGCGAGGCAGCCGGGATTGTTGTTCCGCCCGCGACATTGAACTGACCTACGCCAAAGGTTTGTGAACGCGCCCTTTCAAAGACACCGCCGGTTCGTGGAGAATCGACGTTGTACTTCCAGTCTTCGTAAAGTCGCACTCCGAGCAAATTGGGTTCGCGCTCAGGCTCGGGCGGGATCTCTGTGATGCGCACATCCAGGTTGAAAATCACGCGGTTGCCGTCATTGTCGTTGATGCGCACGGACTGATTGACTGCGGTACCCAAACGAAACTCGTTTTCGACGACGCCGTAGCCGTCTCCAAACCGAAGTCCGCCGTCGAACTCCCAGCTCTCACAACGCACTCGAACCGAGTCGGTGTCTGAGATGATCTCGTTTCCAAAGAGCGACGGCGGAACCAGCGATTGCACATTCCGCCATTCCGAGCCGTCGGCTGCTGCGTCGTCTCCAGTGCTGATCTCGTAGGTAGGTTGCCCGTTGAGGCTTACGAGAAATCGATACTCACCCCAGTTTTCACCTGAGGTGTACTCGACCTTTACCGATTTAAGCGTCACGCTTTTTCTATAGCTCATTTGATGTCTCCAAAGCAAGAAATTGACTTACGACGGCGCAAAGTAAGAAACGCAGTGTTCCCTCGCGCTGATCTAACGGCAACTCATGCATCTGGTGTGTTCATCGCCGTTAATCACAAGACGCAATCGGCGCAGGTAAGCGGACATTGGGCACTATTTCGAGATGAGCGGAGACGCATGAAACAGCGGGCTAAGCCAATCGCTCTACCTCACCAAGCCCAACTTCACCCGTCACGACTCACAAACGCGGTGAGTCTAAACATCGAATCAAATGTCCGGCAAGGCTCGGTTTTCGTAGCACTTCAATCTACAACGGTATGCGCGCTTGCGGCCACTCGACCCCGCAAACCGACTCAAAAAGTGCTCGTGACTTTGACACCAGCAAATACTTGGGATGTGCGGGCAAGCCGAGTACAACATTGAGCGCGAAGGCATTACCGTGCTTCACGCGCTTCCCGCAGTTAGAGGCAAAGCCATCACTAGCGGCGGCGCGCACGGCACCGCAAATGACGTCAACAACATGCCATTTCGGCAGTCGTACGGTGGGCACCAAAGTGCTCACAGCGCTGGTCACACAGCGGTGGATGAGTCTATCGAAGTGATGCGCATTCTGATGCGCGCCCTAGTTCGCAATTCGCTATTCGAATAAGAGCAGCGCGGCGACGTTGTGGCGCTTTCGATTGGCTTGGCGGGCACGAGAAGCCCACCCTACGCGAGCCGAACAACGGGTGGGAAGCGAACTTCTCGGTGGTGGGATCAAACGACTCCCTCAAGCGTCAGTAACCGCGCCCTTCGAAGCACTCGACGCCAATTGCGCAAACTTATACATCACACCTTTCTTGTACTTCATCGGCGGCGCGACCCACTTAGCTCGGCGGGCGGCGATCGTGGCTTCGTCTACGTTGAGCTGAAGCAGTAGCGTTGTCGCATCAACGGTGATGCTGTCGCCTTCTTCAACGAGAGCGAGCAAGCCACCCACTTGTGCCTCGGGCGCGATGTGGCCTACGACCATGCCCCACGTGCCGCCCGAGAAGCGGCCGTCGGTGATGAGCGCGACCGTTTCGCCCATGCCTTTGCCGATGATGGCTGAGGTGGGCGAGAGCATTTCGCGCATGCCGGGGCCGCCTTTGGGGCCTTCGTAGCGAATGACCACGACGTCGCCGTGATTGATCTTGTTGGCCATGATTGCGTCCATGCATTCGGGTTCGGAATTGAACACGCGCGCAGGGCCGGTGAGTTTCGGGTTTTTAAGGCCGGTGATTTTTGCGACACAGCCCTCGGGCGCGAGATTGCCTTTCAAAATCGCGAGGTGACCTTGCTCGTACATCGGATTGTCGGGCTGGCGGATCACGTCTTGCGTTTTCGCTGGCAGATCGGGCACATTGGCCAATTCTTCGGCCATGGTTTTTCCGGTGATCGTCATGCAATCGCCGTGCAACAAGCCTTTGTTCAAAAGCATCTTCATCACTTGCGGCACACCGCCCACCGCGTGCAAATCGGTCATCACGTATTGACCTGAGGGCTTCAAATCGCACAGCACCGGCACTTTGCGGCGCATGCGCTCGAAATCGTCAATCGTCCAGTCGATGCCCGCAGCATGAGTGATCGCGAGGAAATGCAGCACTGCGTTGGTCGAGCCACCGGTCGCCATGATGACAGCGACTGCGTTTTCAATCGACTTTTTGGTGATGATGTCGAGGGGTTTGAGATCGTTTTTGATGGCATTGATCAGCACGCGGCCTGATTCCGCCACGCTGTCGGCTTTCTCTTTGTCGGGGTTGGCCATCGAGCTCGATCCCAGCAAACTCATCCCGAGTGCCTCAAACGAAGAGCTCATCGTGTTGGCCGTGTACATGCCACCGC
>JAAFHR010000480.1 GCA_013298455.1 Betaproteobacteria bacterium
CGCTCGGCGTGCAGAACTGGAACATCAGCGCAACGTTTAGCGGCGACGCACAGACCTCGTTTAGCTTCGGCACCGTGGTGCAAACGATCGACCCCTTGCCCTCGCTCAACATCGACCTCAGCCCCGCCCCCGGCACGCGAAACGATGCAGCGACCGACGGCTTGATGATCCTGCGCTACCTTGCGGGTTTCACCGGAACGGCAATCACCAACGGCGCAATGCATCCGTCGTTTGACCGCTCGATTGAGGATGTACCGCCGTATCTCGAAAGCATTCGCGGCGCGCTTGATGTCAACGGCGATGGTCGCCTTGAGCTCACGGTGGACGGCTTGCTGATCGTGCGCTACATGCGCGGTCTGCGCGCGGCGACGGGGTTGTTCAACGGGCTGGCGATTGGCACGGCAATGACTGCGGGTGAAATTGAGAATTATTTGGCGTTGTTGATGCCTTGAAGCGATCGAGGATTGCGTGGAAAAATAAGATGAAATCGCCCATCAGCGATTTCATTTGCCGTCCATCTTTTATTGGCATTGCTGGAAATAAATAAAGAAATCGAGGGTTATTGAATGAATCGGTTTTCCCAAATTCGCCGGGGGGTTTCATGGCTGGGGCTGGCATTCTGTTGCATGTTGAATCAAGCGGTTCATGCGAACTGGGCGGATGTGGCAGCGGCGGCGCTGACTCGCAATGACCATACGTTGACCTTACTGCCCAACGGCACATTGCTCGCTCATGGCGGCTCTCAATTTAATCCATTGTCGACGGCTGCGATTTTCGATCCGGCGGTGGGTCGATGGCGGAGCACTGCGAGCGCGTCAATGACTCGGTCTGGCCACAGCGCCACGTTGCTGCCCAATGGAAAGGTGCTGGTGGTGGGCGGCAGACTGCCCGGCGATTTGCACGTGCCCGAATTGTTCGATCCGGTGAGCGAAACCTGGTCGAACGCGGCGGCGATACCCGATCCTGGTCGGCGCCACACGGCAACGCTTATGAACAATGGTCGGGTGCTCGTGGTCGGTCGCGATGTGGCGCAAGGAAGCGTGATTTATGACCCGGCGTCGGACACGTGGTCTGCGGGCGTCGCGACCAGCGTTTTGCGATATGCACACACCGCAAGCTTGCTGCAAAACGGAAAAGTGCTCGTATCCGGCGGAGGGGGCGTAAGCGGCGGTCTCGTCAACCCAAGCGAGCTGTTCACACCGAATACCTCGGGCGGCGGATCGTGGGCGACCACGGCGAATTTGTCCGTGGAACGCGTCGATCTTCGAAGCATGCTGCTCGTCAGCGGCCGAACGATCGCCACCACGGGCAGCGCAAGCGCCAATGCCTACGCGGTCACCGAGCAGTACGATGCGACGTCGGGCGCTTGGTCCTCGGACGCGTCGGCGCAGCAGGCGCGCTTCCAGGCCAGTCTAACGATGCTCCCGAACGGCAAACCGCTGCTCGTGGGTGGCGGCTATCTCGATGGGAGCGGGTTTAACTACGCGCTGAACACGGAGCTCTACACCCCGTCGTCGACCACCGGGCAGTGGACATCGGCAGGCAGTTTGGGTGTGAGTCCGGGGCGATATTTGCACGCCGCTGCTCTGCTCGCCAACGGCCAACTATTGATCGATGGCGGAAGGCTCAATGTGTTTAACGGCGACACGAGCGTCGCGCAGCGATATGAATCGGCTACCACGTCGATCACCCCGGCGGCAAACTTAACCGCCGCGCGTTTGCAGCATACATCCACCGCGTTGCAGAACGGGAAAATTTTGGTGGTGGGCGGCTACGCGTCTATCAATGCGCTCGCGAGCGCTGCGCTCTTCGATCCCGCCAGTGGCACATGGTCGAGCGCGGGTTCACTCGCCACTGCGCGACGCCTGCATACGGCAACGCTGCTCAACGATGGCCGCGTGCTGGTCGTGGCTGGGCAGGGCAACTCAAGCAGAATTGGTAGCGCCGAGCTTTATGATCCGGCGACGAACGCGTGGACTTCGGCGGGCTCCATTCCCGGCGAACGGATTTCGCACGCAGCAACGCTGCTCGCGGACGGCAGAGTATTGGTCAGTGGCGGCTCGGTCGGTCAGTCGTCTGCGACGGCGGCGCTCTACGATCCCTCAACCAATAGCTGGACAACGACCGCGTCGATGAGCGTGACGCGCGAAAGCCACAGCGCGACGCGTTTGGGCAACGGCAAAGTGTTGGTGGCGGGCGGCTTTGGTGCGTCGAATGTGCGAAACACTGCCGAGATCTACGATCCCGCCGCGGGCACGTGGTCGGCGGCCGCGTCATTCAACGAAAGCCGCATGCGCCACGGCGCGGTGCCGTTGGGTGCAAATGCGGTGATGATTGCGGGCGGTGAAAGCCTGTTCTCGGCGCTCGCAAGCGCAGAAATTTATGACGCGGCCACCAACACGTGGAGCCCCGCAGCCTCCCTGGCCGCTGCACGAAGCTATTCGGCTCTCAACGTTTTGCCAAGTGGACATGTGCTCGCGAGCGGCGGCGGAAGCGCAGGCCTGAGCCCGAGTCCCGTCTCAACGTCTGAACTGTTCGATCCAACCACCAATACGTGGACCTCAATCAATTTGGCAACGCCACGCTCGCAGCACAGTGCGAGCGTGCTCGCGAATGGCGACTTGCTCATAATCGGCGGCAATGCGGGCGGTTTTGTTGGAACCGCGGTCGTGGAGCGCTTCGCGCGAAGCTTGGGCTTTGACACTGCGCGCCGCCCGACGATCACAACGAACTTCACGTCGCCCGTGCCCCGCGCCAATGCCTTCTCGATGAGTGGTACGAAATT
>JAAFHR010000481.1 GCA_013298455.1 Betaproteobacteria bacterium
GCCAAATGGGCGGCGTCGAACTCGAAGGCGTGATGCGCGATTTCTATCAGCAACGCTTTCAAATCTTGCTCTGCTCCACGATCATCGAAACCGGCATTGACGTTGCGAACGCCAACACGATTTTGATCAACCGCGCTGATAAATTTGGTTTAGCGCAGCTCCATCAACTACGTGGCCGCGTCGGTCGATCACATCATCAGGCCTATGCCTACATGCTCATTCCTGGCGAGGACGCAATTTCTGCCGATGCGAAAAAGCGCCTTGAAGCCATCACGCAGCTCGAGGATCTGGGCGCAGGCTTTTATCTGTCGATGCACGATCTAGAAATTCGCGGCGCGGGTGAAGTGCTCGGCGACAACCAATCTGGCGAGATGCAACAGATCGGATTCTCGCTCTACAGCGAAATGCTCAACCAAGCCGTGAAGGCATTGAAATCGGGCCGCGAGCCCGATCTCGACGAGCCGCTCGGCGTGACGACCGAAGTAAATCTACACGTTCCCGCGTTGCTGCCCGACGACTACTGCGCGGGCGTTCACGAACGACTGGTCATCTACAAACGTCTCGCCAACTGCGAAACTTTGGATGTACTCGAAGACCTGAAAGAAGAACTCATTGATCGCTTCGGTTTGCTCCCCGAACCCGCTGAAGCCTTGGTCGGCGCGCATCAACTGCGCATCGCGGGAAAAGCGCTAGGCGTGAAAAAAATTGATAGCGCGCCTGAGCGAAGCATCATCACCTTCAAACCCAAACCGAGCTTCGAGCCGATCAAACTCATCCAGATGATCCAAAAGGATGGTCGCTATCGGCTGCATGGTCAAGACAAGGTGAAAATCGAACGACCCATCCCGGCACTCGCAGAACGACAGAAGATGTTGCGCGAGTTCTTTGGCGCGTTGAGCTGAGCGACATACCCTTCTCCCGCAGGCGGGAGAAGGGTTAGGGATGAGGGTGTGGTGGCATAGGAATCACTTGGATTTGGGTGTATCTACCTCACAAAATGTCATCCTGAGCGAAAGCGAAGGATCACGCCGCAGGCCAGGACTTCCGCCAAGTACAGCCGTTTTCCTTTGCGATCTGATCCTTCGCTATCGCTCAGGATGACAGCATCGACGCAAATTGGACACTGCGCGGAGCACCCTCACCCCAACCCCTCTCCCGCCTGCGGGAGAGGGAGCCAGCTCCATCGCCGCCATAGAATCTCTCTATGAGCCAACTACCCGTCACCCTCTCCGATGTTCAGGCCGCTCGCGACAAAATCGCTGGCGCGGTTGAGAATACCCCGTGCCTTCATTCCAAAACGCTCTCGCGAATTTTCGATTGTGATGTTTGGTTGAAGTTCGAAAATCTGCAATTCACCGCGAGCTTCAAAGAGCGCGGTGCATTGAACAAATTGCTCTCGCTCAGCGCTGACGAAAAAGCGCGCGGTGTGATCGCGATGAGCGCTGGCAATCATGCGCAAGGCGTGGCCTACCACGCCGGTCGTTTGGGCATTCCCGCCACCATCGTGATGCCGGCCTACACCCCTTTTGTAAAGGTTAGAAACACCGAAGGCCACGGTGCGAAAGTCGTCTTGTTTGGTAACACGCTTGCTGAAGCATCGGTGCACGCACGAGAGCTCGCCGCCGCCCAAAAATTCGTATTCGTACATCCGTATGACGACGCGCATATCGTTGCGGGTCAAGGTACGGTGGCGCTCGAAATGCTCGATGCAGCGCCAACGCTCGATGCGCTCATCATTCCCGTCGGCGGCGGTGGATTGATTGCTGGATGCGCCGTTGCCGCAAAGGGCATCAAGCCCACGATTGAAATTTTCGGCGTTGAATCAAAGACCTTTCCTGCCATGGCGCAACGATTGAAGGGGGAAGCCGTCAACGTTGGTACTGAGACCATCGCTGAGGGTTTGGCCGTTCGAGACACTGGCGAATTGCCGCTCGCCATCGCCCGCGAACTGGTGAGCGACGTGTTGCTCGTCGATGAATCGACCATCGAGCAAGCCATCGCGCTCTTAATCGAAATCGAAAAGACAGTGACCGAAGGCGCAGGTGCCACCGGCATCGCCGCGCTCTTGCAACACAAGGAAAAATTTAAAGGTAGAACGGTGGGCGTCGTACTCTGCGGCGGCAACATCGATTCACGGATTTTGGCGAGCATTTTGATGCGCGGCTTGGTGCGCGAAGGCCGCTTGGTGCGAGTCAGAGTGAGCGTTCCCGATGTTGCCGGATCACTCGCAAAAATCACCAAAGTCGTGGGCGATGCAGGCGGCAATATTGTGGACGTTGAGCATCAGCGCCTGTTTGGCGTTTTTAGCGTGAAGTCAACTGAAATTGAATTGACACTTGAGACCCGTGATCGGCATCATGTGACGCAGCTCCTCGCGGAGCTTGAATCCCACGGCTTCGCAGCGCATTTGTTGGGCGCGACGGAGTAGCGGCTCCCTTCTCCCGCGAGCGGGAGAAGGGTTGGGGATGAGGGTGTCTCGCAACGGAGAGTTCAGCGGTGCTCCGCTCAATCGGCACGCAGCTCTTCCGAGACGACCACCCTCACCCCAGCCCTCTCCCGCCTGCGGGAGAGGGAGTCTAGCTAGCGAGCAGCGCCGCATTGCCCCCCCGCTGCGGTCGTGTTGATCGTGATCGTTTGTTCGCCACAAAAGCGATGCGCACCAATGCCCCCTTCTCCCGCAGGCGGGAGAAGGGTTGGGGATGAGGGTGTCTCGCAACGGAGAGTTCAGCGGCGCTCCGCTCAATCGTCACGCAGCTCTTTCGCGACGACCACCCTCAC
>JAAFHR010000482.1 GCA_013298455.1 Betaproteobacteria bacterium
GCGTTCGAGCCAGGAGGGAGTGCAGATGCTCAGCGTCGGCTTGCGAGATTGATTGTTTGCGGCGCACCCGCCGAATGATCGCCGTGCAGGTGTCGGAAAATGGGTAGAGGACGAGAGCAAACACATACCACGGACTGATACCCGGATTTCGGGCGATCAAAAGCATCGCAAGCAACGAGATGGCCGTGCCCAAGACGTACGCCCCTGAATCGCCCGCGAACAATCGCGCATGGGGAAAGTTAAAACACAAGAAGCCGACGATGGCGCCGACCAGCGCCAAAGAAATTGGGTAGAGAAGCGCGTCGTCTGCTTCTTTTGCGGCGAAAGCGAGCCCAGCGCATGAAACTAGCGTGATCAGGGCCAGCAACCCGTTGAGTCCATCGACCAAGTTGTAAGCGTGTGCGATCGCGCAAACGCAAAACACGCTAAACGCTAGCGCGACACTCCAATGCACGGTCAAAAGCGCATCGAACCCCGGCACATCGAAACGAACCAACCCGATTCCGCACAAGGCGAACGCTACGATTGCGGCCAACGCTGTGCCTAGCAAACGAAGCGATGGGCTAGCCCGACCGGTGATGTCCTCATGTAGGCCAAACGCGAACGGAATGGCCAGCGCACCGATCAAGCTTGCCCACCAACTTACGCTCATCTGGCTCTGCGCGAGATAGCCAGACGCGATCAGCAAACCGAAAAAAATAGCCACCCCGCCAACCCGGGGCGTGGGTGAGGTGTGGATTTTCTGCGGCCCCGAGCCCGGCTCGTCGGCCGTGAAACGACCGTGCCAGCGCTCTGATGCCAAGATAAGCAGGCAAACCAGCCCGCTTATCAACAACGACAACAGTGCAATCAACTTGCTTCCCCGTAAACCTGATCCACCGAAGTGGCGCACAGGTATCACTTAAAATCTCAGGCTGAGCACAACGCCCAGCGCAGTGCACTCACTAAGTTTATCCCGCCGAATCGCAGTGAGTGTGTTCACTGTTCTGATCGGCGTCATTCAAAGGAAGCCCCATGCAATCGTTTCTCGTGAAGTCTGTTGCCGCCGCACTTGTTGTCGGCTGCATGGCGAGCAGCGCGCTCGCCCAAACTTTCAAAGTCACCACCATCCCCGAGGAAGCGGCTACCGAGCAGGTTCGAAAGTTCGGCCCGATCACCAAGTATCTGGAGGCCAAGCTTGGGCAAAAGGTGGAGTTCATTCCGGTGAACGATTACCCGGCTGCGGTTGAGGCGCTGGTCAACAAAAACGTTGATATGGTGTGGTTTGGTGGCTTCACGCATGTGCAGGCCAACGTTCGCTCCGGTGGCAAGATCATTCCGATCGCTCAGCGTGAAGAAGACACGAAGTTTCAGTCGGTGTTCATCACCAAGACCGACTCCGGCATCAAGACGCTCGCCGATTTGAAGGGCAAACAAGTGAGCTTCGGCTCAGCGTCGAGCACCTCAGGCCACTTGATGCCGCGTAGCTTTTTGCTTGCGGCAAACATCGATCCCGACAAGGATTTCAAGCGGGTGGCGTATTCCGGTGCCCATGACGCAACGATCGCCTCAGTGGTGAGCGGCAAGGTCGATGCGGCTGCGCTCGACATCACTGTGTGGAACAAATTTGTGAAGGAAAACAAAGTCGATACCAAGGACGTCAACGTTTTCTACACAACCCCCGGGTACTTCAACTACAACTGGTCAGTCCACGCGGACATGCCTGCGGCGCAGCGCGAAAAAATTACCAAGGCACTGTTAGATATCAGCCCGAACGATGCGTTGGGCAAAGAAATCCTTGAGCTCAATCGGGCAACGAAGTACGTGCCCACGAAGGCCGAAAACTACAAGGGGCTCGAAACGGCAGCTCGGAGCGCGGGACTGCTGAAGTAGTGTTGAGTGCGCGGCGCATCGCTCGCCGCGCGCGACGAGTTTGTAGGAATGGGGACATGAATGCGCGTTAAGTTGTTTGATTGCGCGGCCCGCCACCCTGCTGCTGCACCTGATTCACCGCCCGCGATTCGGGGGCTTAGTATCGCCGTTGAATCGGGCGAGCAGGTGGCCGTGATTGGCCCGTCGGGTGCCGGAAAAACGACTGCGCTACATGTATTGGCCTGTGCGCTCAAACCGACGGCCGGACGCATCGAATTGGGTGACCGCGATCCGTGGCAACTCAGTAGTCGCGAGCTGCGCACGCTCCGCGGCTCGCTCTTTCTTGCCGCCCAGGTGCCGCCGCTGCCGCCACGGCAGCGTGTGGTGACGGCGGTGCTCGCGGGGCGCTTACCCAGCCTCTCGCTGTGGCAGAGCGTGCGAAGCTTGTTTTATCCAATGGGCATGTCCTTGGCCGCTGATGCGCTGGCTCGGTTTGATTTAGCCGACAAACTGTTTGACCGCGTGGATCGATTGTCGGGCGGCGAGCGGCAGCGAGTTGGCTTAGCGCGTGGACTGGTCACGTCGGCAGAGCTGCTTCTTGTGGATGAGCCGCTCTCTGCGCTTGATCCAACGCGATCCGAACAGGCGATCTCTGCGCTCACCGACGGCGCCCGAGAGCGACGGGCGACCTTAATCGCGACCTTGCATCAAGTCGAAACCGCGCTAAAGCATTTCCCTCGGATTATCGGTTTGCGCGATGGCGCATTAGCGTTTGATTTGCCGTCTAACCAAGTGACACCGGCGCTGCTCCACGAGCTCTACGCGCAAAAGCTGCACGAGTTGACCGCGCCGTCGCTCCCGACGCCGAACTTTGCGGACAATGCGGCAGCGCCTGCGCCGCCGGTTGTGATGTATTGTCGGTAG
>JAAFHR010000483.1 GCA_013298455.1 Betaproteobacteria bacterium
GCAGCGCTCGGCGGCTCGCTGGCTGTCGCGCCGCCCGCGCGGTTTTCCAGAAGTTCGCGGTGCGCTGCCCGACACCGATGCCAAAGTGCTCCGAGATTACGCGCCGCATTGGCTCATCATTGATGCGCCTGCTGGCTTGCACGGCGAAGCGCTGACTGATTTGGTGAAAACCGCCGATGCAGTGCTCGTACCCGTCGCAACCTCGGCCTTTGATTTCGAGGCGACCGCCGATTTCGCGGCCGAGCTCGCCACGATCAAACCCATCAAAGACGGTAAACGCCCGCTCGCGGTGATCGGCTCGAAGGTCGACGGCAGGACCATCGCTGCAGCTGATCTAGACGCGTTTCTCGCGCCGCTCTCGCTTGACGTGCTCACCCACATTCGCGACTCGCAACTCTACGTTCATGCCGCACGCGATGGTCTGTCGATTTTCGATCAACCCCGCTCAAGAGCTGAGGATGCATGGAGCGATTGGCCGCCCATTTTTGAGTGGTTGCAATCGCTGATGCCAGCGCAGAAGCGCTAGTGTAGTGTTGCATCTTGTTTGCTACTTATAAAACGATGGATTTTTCGTCGAATCTAGGCGCAAAGCGCAGCAATACTGAAGTATTGCGAGCATTTGCAACGACGAGTCGGCGGAAAAGACGCGTTTTTAAGTAGCAATAAAAGTGCAACACTACACTAGACTCTCAATTCGTTTCGCAAGTGCTAGCTTGGCTGCCGTGCTGCGCATTCAAGCAGCGAATCAGACGACGCAACAACAATAGGTTTCGAGGGAAAAGGTAGTCCGCCCATGTTCACGATACTCATCGCCAACCCCAAAGGCGGCGCCGGTAAATCAACGCTGACCACCAATATTTCGGGCATGCTCGCCTCGCTCAAGCAGCGTGTGGTGATCATGGATTTGGACAAACAGCAATCTGCCACCAACTGGCTGGCGCGCCGCCCCGATGCGTTTCCAAAAATCATGTCGTGGACCGAAGAAACCGACATGGGCGAACTTCGACAATTCGGCCCGCAGTGGATGGTGATCGACACTCACGCACGACTTCGGCGAGCTGATCGCACCTACCTGCTCTCCCGGGCAAATGTAGTGCTGGTTCCGGTCAATCCTTCGGTGTTTGACATCGAAGCCACCGCCAAATTTTTGATCAAACTGCATCAGGATGCGCGTGTTCAATCGGGTGCAGTCTCGATTGGTTTGGTCGGCAGCCGTACCGACAGCCGCACCCGCATGGCGCAAGAGCTCTCGAGCTTTTTTCAGCGCAGCGGCCTGCCGGTGATCATGTACGTGCCCGACAGCGTGCTCTATCCGCAGTGCGCTCGAGATGGCGTGTCGATTTTCGATCTGCCCCGCGCGCGGACAGAGCAGCAAATCGAGGCCTGGGCTCCGCTCATCGCGTGGCTCAAAACCAATGTTGCGAAGGGCAAAACGGCAGCGCCAACAGCCGCGCCGGAGATGCCGCAGCACGGCGTTGTTGAAGTGGCGTAGCACGGCGCTGGGGTCAAAAACGCTACGCCTTTCGAGCTAAAAACGTTATAAATTAAGGCGTATCGGCTGTTTTAACGTTTTATCGAATAAAAGCTGCGAGAGCCGCAAGCCCAATAGCAACAACGCGAATCCTGATTAAGTTGGGATAACGCGCTCCCAAACCCCAGCCTTCATAATCCCCGCGATGTTTTTCGCGGGATCACAAAGCAACGTCGCGTCCTGCGTCGGATCGCCTTCCACCACCACCAAATCGGCGTGCGCACCAGCGGAAATTTCGCCCAACTTTCCCGCTTGATTCAAAACTTTTGCGGCGACAGACGTGGCGCTTTGCAGAATCTCGATAGGTGTTTGCACGCCGCTTCGCAGCCGCCATTCGATCGATTGCTGCGGATGCATCGCCCCGAGCAAATCAGTGCCGAAAGCAATCGGAATGCTGTGCGCTTTGGCGATGGCAATCGCTTTCGTTCCGGCGTCTTTTACGCGATCCAGTTTGGCGAGCATTTCGGCGCTCCAACCGAGCCGAACGCCTTCGTCACCCAGAACGAAATACGTGGCGAGCGTTGGCACGAGATACGCACCCTCTTCCTTCACTACTTTGGCGGCGGATTCATCGAGCAAGTTGCCGTGTTCGATGGTGCGTACGCCGCATTGCACAGCGCGGGTGATCGATTGCGGCGAGTAGGCGTGCGCCATGACGTAGGTGTTGGCCGCACTCGCTTCTTCGCACGCCGCGCGGATTTCATCAAGCGAATACTGCGTGCCGTCAATCGGATCGGTCGGGCTCGCCACGCCGCCACCGGCCATGATTTTGATTTGATTCGCCCCGTTTCGCAGCTGCTCGCGCACGGCTTTTCGCACTTCAGGCACACCATCAGCCAACGCCGGAAACAAACCGATGCCCGCACAGGTACAAATAAACTCTTTGACACCGCGTGGACGAATATCGGCATGCCCGCCCGTTTGCGAAAGCGGTGCGCAAGCGATGAAAAGCCGCGGCCCCCTCAGAAAGCCACGCTCCACAGCGAGCTGAATCCCGTAATCCGCGCCAGCGGCGTCGCGTACCGTCGTAAAGCCGCGCATCAGCATGCCTTCGAGCACATGCTTCGCCTGCGCCGTGATGAAGGAAGGCGGCTGCATCGAGAGTTGCCACACGTCGTGATGCACGGCGTTGACATGCACATGACAATCGATCAGACCGGGCAGAATCGTGCGACCCGCCACATCGATAACTTCGCCCGCGCCGGGATCAGTGTCGTCTGTGATGATCGCTTCGATCA
>JAAFHR010000484.1 GCA_013298455.1 Betaproteobacteria bacterium
AAGAAAAAGTAGTCCCACGATGGCGGCAGTCGCGCGATACGCATGTCTAGCCAGCGTCACGATGCTGACGCTACTGGTGCTCGCAATACCGCTCACCGCGACCGCCAAAGCCCCCGCCAAGGCATCGCAAGCCAGTTCCACCGATCCAGGCCTGCCCCGCGATTCGCGGGTGCCCGGAGGCGTGGCTCTGCTGCCCATTGCGCCCAGCAATGAAGCCCGGCCTACCGTTACACGCGACGGCTCGCCGGTTTGGGTCAAGAAGGGCGGCGCGGATTGGATCGCCGTCGTTGGGCTTTCGCTTTCCACCGCGCCAGGCGTGCAAACGGTGAGTGTGACCCGCGCCGCTGGCACAGCCCCGGAAACACTCAGCTTCACCGTAAAGCCCAAGCGCTACCCGGTGCAGAAACTCAAGCTCGATAAAGCGATGGTCGATCCGCCCGCTGAGGTGACGGCGCGCATTGAACGAGAGTCAGCGCACTTAAAAACAGTTCGCTCAACGTGGCGCAGCAGCAACGAAACCAGCGCCGCCTTCGTGATCCCTGCGCAGGGCCGGCTGTCTAGCCGCTTCGGATTAGCGCGCGTGCTCAACGGCCAGCCGCGCTCGCCGCACGCCGGGCTCGATGTAGCGATCCCCACCGGTACGCCGATCAACGCGCCCGCTGATGGCGTGGTGCTCGATGTGGGCGATTACTACTTTTGCGGCAAAACGATCTACATCGATCACGGCAACGGTTTGCTTACGCTCTACTGCCATTTGAGCGAGCCGCAAGTGAAAGCGGGCGACGTGGTGAAGCAAAACCAACGTATCGGGCTCTCGGGCGGCACAGGCCGCGCCACCGGCCCGCACTTGCATTGGACGGTTTATTTGAATGGCGTCAGCGTGGAGCCGGAATTGTTTTTGAGCGCCAAGCCTTGAGTCAACGGGCGACTAGGTCATGCGCACGGGCGCTCGGCGCATCCCGACTGTAGGAGCGGCTCGCCGCGAAAACCCTCGGCGGCAGAGCAACGCTGAAACGATCAACGCAAACACCCACGCGATGCAATTCGCGGCAAGCCGCTCCTACAGCGCAGATTTCGCGGCCTTGGTTGACTTGGCTGACTTCGCCGCCGCATAGCGAGCCAAACTCTCCTTCGGCCAAAGCTTCGCTGAATCGTAATGGGCATTGAAGCTCGGTGCGTCGTTTGAGAGCGTGACCCACGGCTGCTTTGAGCGAACAAAAATATGCGCTTGCGGCGGGAACAAATTCGGTTCGTCAAACGTACCAACCCGCACATAGCGCGTGATCGCTTTCCGCGAACCCCACTCATTCCAAAGCGCCGTCAAACAGCCAGAGCAGCGCGCCACCCAATGCGTGGTGCCGCTATCGGTCGGTACTTTCACAAACTGCGGCTCACCAGAGAGCACACTCATCGCGGTGAACTCAATCAACGCATGATGCGCAAACGCGACGCCCGTTTCGCGCTGACAGCGCGTGCAGTGGCAGCAATGCACAAACATCGGCGCGCGGTGAAGTCGGTAGCGAGTTTGGCCGCATGCGCAGCCACCATCGAGGTGCGTGTCGGGCGTTTCATCAACCTCGTTTGTCGTCATCGGATCACTCGTGCATGGTTTTGCTCCCTCTCCCGCAGGCGGGAGAGGGTTGGGGTGAGGGTGCGGTGATAGTCAGAATCAAGTTGTTGAGCTGATTCGCGAGCCGGTTTCGGAGATTGAAGGCTCTTTCTCTTTGACGCAGATTACGCAGACTTCGCGGATTGACGCAGATTATGAAATTGCCCGTCGACCAGAAACGGATTAAAGCTATCAGCAGATTCCCGATTCTCACTTCGAGTCGCCTCCGGTTGGCAGAACAATTAATCCGCGTCAATCTGCGAATTCTGCGTAATCTGCGTAATCTGCGTCAAAAAATCAAACCGCAAAACCTCGCTGAAACCTAACAATACCGTCATCCAATCGCGCCGTTTCGCTCGCAAAACACCACCTTACAAACCCTTCGCCTTCGTCGCCAAACGCAGCACCCGGCGCGAGCCCTAAGCCCTGCTCCGTAACGAGCTGTTTGCAAAACGCGAGCGAATCGTCGAGTCCGTTCATCTTAAAAAATGCGTACATCGCACCCGGCGGCGCGGGCGCGGCAATTCCGCCAATGGCGTTTAATGCGGCACACAAATGATCGCGCGCCTCGCGAAATCGGCGTTGCGTTCGTTTGATGATCTCGTCGCCATCGCGCACTGCGACGATGCCCGCGCGCTGCACGAAAACCGGTGCGCACGATGTGTTGTATTCAATCAATTTGCCGAGCTGCTCGATGAGCGCTGCGGGCGCGGCGAGCCAGCCCAATCGCCATCCCGTCATCAGCCATGATTTTGAAAACGTGTTGGCGCTGACCAAGCGATCATCCGCATGGGCGATGTCGAAAAATGAAGAAGCGCAAGTCGCGCCACCGGTGTAGACCAAGCGCTCATAGGCGTCGTCGGCGATGATCCACGTGCCATTTTTGCGGCAGTGCGCGAGTATCGTTTGTTGCTCATCGCGCGTTAAAGTCCAGCCGGTGGGGTTGTTCGGTGAATTGACCAGAAGCACTTTGGTCTCTGGCGTAAGCGCGTGCAGCAGACGATCCATGTTGAGCTGCCAGCCCCGCCGCTCGTCAAATTCAAGCGACACACACTGCACATCGGCCGAGAGAATTTTGGGAATCTCAACCAGATTCGGCCACAGCGGCGTCACACACACCACGCGATCGCCCGGAACAACCAGCGCTTG
>JAAFHR010000485.1 GCA_013298455.1 Betaproteobacteria bacterium
TCTGCGCTTGATGAAATCGACGCGGTTTCGACAAACTTTGCCATCGAGCGCCGGGCGCAAGCATGGGGTGAGGCGATGTGGCCGATGCCGTTGAACACCACGTGTTTGCTTTGACTCAACGTCTTCGCCGCGAGCGCGCCTTGTGTTGGGGGCGTGACCGGATCGAGCGAACCTGAAAACAGCAAGCTCGGAATGGCGCTGACTGTGGGCTCATAAAACTCGGGTGCGACTTTGCCGTGCGGCAGCGATTTGCAAAATCCGTAAAACATATCCCCCAGCCCTTTGAAGCGCGACAGCGCTGGAGATGATCGACCCAGCATGTCCTCGGCGCACATCACCGCAAAGCGTTGTACGAGCGAGATGTCGGCTTCGGTCACGCCGCCTGCGGTGAGTGTGGCGGCCATCGGAGCATAGTTGCCAGCGAGGGCACTCTTGATCAGTGAGGGAATAAGCCTTGCCGTTTCGGGTGAGTAGAGCAGCGGCCAGAGCATCGCGATGACCGTGCGATCGGTGACGACACCGCTGATGCTTGCTCCAGAGCTCGGGTGAACAAGGCTCACGTTTTGTGGCGAGCTACGAAGTTTTTCCAAAAGCCCATCAAAACTTGCGCCAAGCGTGGGGTACGCCTTATCGCAAGCCGGTGAGGCGGCGCAGGCAGCGAGCGCATTTTTGAGCTCAGCTTCGCTGTTTTGCATGGCGTCATCGGGTAGGCGCAGTGACGTGGGCGCAACGCCGTCGAGCACTGCGCTGCGGATGACCTCGGGAAAGCGCTTCATGTAGCGAAGTGCCACGCGCGATCCGTAGCTACCGCCCCAGATGTTGATGCGCCCATAGCCAAGCGCTTTTCGAACCCATTCCAAGTCGTCGATGTAATCATCCGTGCGGTGGGTGGCGGCGTTTCCTTTGAGCGTTGACATACAGCGCGCCCAATCTTTTTCAATCGCCGCTGGATCGACGTTGAGTGCTTCTGTGAGCGGGTCAGTCGCTTGGCCAGCGGAGCTGTCGCAGGTGAGCGTTTTGCTCTTGCCCGTACCGCGCTGATCGACGAGAACGATGGGGCGCGCCTTCCGAACGTCGTTCATGGTGCTTGCAAGACGACCCAAATCGCTGGCGGCTTGGCCCGGCCCGCCAGCAAATAGAAAGAGTGGGTCGGCTTCGGGATGTTTCGCGAGGGCTGGCAACACGGCCAAAAAGATGTCGACCTGTTTGCCGCCGGGCTGCAGGTGATTTTCCGGCACTGAGATCGTCGCACACCGTGCGATCGAATCGAAGCCCTTGATGCGGCAGTCGGTCAGTGCCAGCGTTGAAGCGGACGCGCTGTTGACGCGGGATGGGGTGCTGGGCGAACACCCGGCGAGCCCCAGCGCGAAGACAATGAGCGAAAGGCTTGCGAACTTTCTTGAGCGGTGGCGTGAGCGCGGTGAGGGGTGAAGTGACTCAATCATCATTTAAGCGTAGCGATATTGAGCGTCGACGCATTTCCGCTTGCGACGAAGCGCCGATCTTGCAGTGTGAAGCGCCGTTTAACAGTGATGTTTACAGCGAACGGTTGCCGCGGCGGATGCCCTCTGACGACGAGCCGGCGGGCCGTTGAGCGCTGTGGAATGTGGAGCCCGTCAGAAACCGCAGGGGCCTTCAAGCTGCCTAAGCCTCCATCTTCACTGCCGAGCGCACAGCCTCCAAAAAGCGATTCCCCGTGTTTTCGCCCAACATTCGCACCAACGATTGTCGGACCGCGGTCACTTGCTCTCTAAGGTCTCGCGCGTTTTCACACTTTTCTAGTTTCACGGCGAGAGTTTCAGCGGAGGGGCCTAGGATGTCGTTGATGGCGCGAACGGCTGCTGAGCGCGCCGCCAAAAACTGCTCTCGGCTTGGCTCAGGGCCCGAGTCAGCCGCGCCGGGCGCGCTGGCGGTCGTGCCGTCGGCAGAATCGATCAAGCCCATGGATTGCAATTCGTAGATCAAAGCATCAATCTCGGGCATTCGCACAAATGTGGCGAGTTTGGCAACGGAGCTTCGGCCATCGACTAGGATGAGCAGTCGACGAAGCTCCGCGCGAAGCGGCATTTTGCGAGCGCTTAGCTCGGCAACGCCGACCGAAGTTTTCCGGAAAACTGAATTGGGATTCAACATAAGCGTACTTCTTTTTTTATAAGTTTTCAGTGCCCGCCAACGACATTATCCGGCCAGATAATTCCTGCGTTGAGCTGACATGAATCTTACGCTTTTTGGGTCGAAGCACAAGCGGATTGTCCGAGGTGAAATGAGTTTTTTGCGACGACCGAGCCGGAGCAGCCGCTTGATTTGAGCGGCAAACTCCCAACATTGCGGGTATTCACGTATTTACAGGAGCGCGAGATGCGTTTCGACAAACTCACCACCAAGTTTCAACAAGCCTTTGCCGATGCGCAGTCGCTGGCGTTGGCCTTGGATGCCACGCAAATTGAGCCGCAGCACTTGCTGAGTGCCCTGCTTGATCAGGACGACGGCGGTACGAAGTCGCTGCTACAACAAGCCGGTGTGAACGTCATTAAGCTCGCCACGGCGCTCAAGACAAGCATTGAGGGATTGCCCCGCCAACAAGGCGGGGATGGCAATGTGAACGTCGGGCGAGACCTGAATGGCCTTTTGAATCTAACGGACAAAGAGGCGACCAAGCGCGGCGATCAATTCATCGCCTCCGAGCTCTTTTTGCTCGTTTTGGCGAGCGACAAAAGCGAGACAGGACGACTGTTCAGAGACGCAGGTGCTA
>JAAFHR010000486.1 GCA_013298455.1 Betaproteobacteria bacterium
TTCAAAGGCATGGGCACGGATGAGTTCATGAAATTCATTCGGGGCTGACGTGCAGTATCCAAAGCGGCGGGACAGCGCAGCGCCCTCGGTCCGCGAGCCCGATGCGCGCTATTTGATTTCGCCGACCTTGGTCGATAGTTGCGTTCTGATCGACGTGTTAGCCGATGACCCCGATTGGGCGGAGTGGTCGCTCGATCGGCTTGACGTGCTTGGTTCGCAGGCCCCGCTCGTCATCAATCCGCTCATCCTTGCTGAGATCAGCCCGCGTTTTGCGTCTGCGGCTGATCTAGAGGTCGCGCTCGCGTCGCTGCCGATCAAGCGAGAAGCGTTGCCTTGGGATGCTGCATATCTGGCGGGGCAAGCGTTCAAAATTTATCGAAGCGCCAAGGGTGCGAAGCGCTCACCGATGCCCGATTTCTACATCGGTGCGCATGCCTTGGTGGGCGGGTTGCGATTGCTGACTCGTGATGCTGCTCGCTTTCGGAGCTACTTTCCGAAGCTCACCATCGTGTCGCCAGAATCGGCAACGGGGTAGCGTGACGTCGCACGAAAGTCGATCAAATTTTTGACGCAGATTACACTGATTGCGCAGATGAACGCAGATTATTTCGTGCTCAATCGCGGCGTTGCTCTGATTAATCTGCGCCAATCTGCGTCATCTGCGTCATCTGCGTCAAAAGAAAAGAACTCACGGAGAAGGCTTCGGAACTTGATGGCCTCAAGCGGGTTTCGTCGTCGGAGGCTGTGCAAAGCGCCAGGAGCTTCAGGCCACGCTAATCGGAATCACCCTCGGCTCGCTCAACTCCGCTGCAGTTCGCGGCACGTTGACGCCTCCGTAAGTTCGCAGCACGTACGCATCTAGCAGCGCCTGAAACTCCTCAGCGATATGCTCGCCTTTGAGCGTGACGGTTTTCTTGCCGTCTTCGTAAACGGGCGCGACGGGCAGCTCACCGGTGCCGGGTAGCGAAATGCCTATGTTGGCCATTTTCGATTCGCCGGGGCCGTTGACCACGCAGCCCATCACGGCCACGCTCATGGATTCCACGCCCGGGTGTTTGTCGCGCCATACGGGCATTTGCGCGCGCAGATAGCTTTGTGTTTTCGCGGCGAGTTCTTGGAAAAACGTACTCGTCGTTCGGCCGCAACCAGGACACGCGGTAACGAGCGGCGTGAACGTTCTGAGCCCCATCGTTTGCAGCAATTCTTGCGCAACGATCACTTCTTTCGTGCGATCACCGCCAGGCTCGGGTGTCAGGCTTACACGCACCGTGTCGCCGATACCCATTTGCAGCAACACGCCCATCGCCGCCGTTGACGCCACGATGCCTTTGCTGCCCATGCCGGCTTCGGTCAAACCCAAGTGCAGCGGGTAATCGCAGCGCGACGCCAAATCGCTGTAAACGGCGATCAGATCCTGAACGCCAGAGACTTTGCAAGAGAGGATGATTTTGTCGCCCGCCAAACCCACGTGTTCGGCAAGCGCTGCCGATTCGAGCGCCGAGGCAACGAGCGCATCGCGCATCACTTGTTGCGCCGTTTTCGGCTGCGAGAGCGCTGCGTTAGCGTCCATTAATCGCCCCAGCAAATCTTGATCAAGACTGCCCCAATTCACGCCAATCCGCACGGGTTTGTTTTCGCGAATCGCGATCTCGATCATCTGGGTGAACTGCGTGTCGTGCTTATTGCCACGACCGACGTTGCCGGGGTTGATGCGGTATTTGGCGAGCGCTTTGGCGCAGTCGGGATAATCGCGCAAAAGCTTGTGGCCGTTGAAGTGAAAGTCGCCCACCAGCGGCACGTTGCAATGCAGTTTGTCGAGGCCTTCGCGAATGGCAGCCACCGCCGCTGCGGCTTCCGGCGAATTGACGGTGATCCGAACGACTTCGGAGCCCGCGTTGGCAAGCGCAAACACCTGATCAATCGTCGCCTGAATATCAGCGGTGTCGGTGTTCGTCATCGACTGCACGACGATGGGTGCTGCGTTGGCACCCTTGCCACCCACGCGGACATGATCCACCAACACTTGACGAGTATTGCGACGAACGGGAAGCGATGATGAATGCGCAGTCATGGGAGCTCTAGACGACGTTTCTGTCATTAAAAAAGTGGTGATTCAGCCGCACGCGAGGATTTCGCGCCGTCAAGGCTAGTCGATACGAAAGCGCGCCACTTCGTTGCGAATACTCGCTGAAAAATCGTAGGGCTTCCCATCGATTTTTACCGTGACGTTGCTGGCGTTTCCGATCACAAACGAGAGCGGCAGCGCAGCGCTGACCTCGCGTGCCCCATTGGTGACAGTCTCTGTGAATACGAGCTCACCGTTGCTGCGGATTTCTGTCCAAGAGCGACCCGCGAAGCTCATCGCGATCTGTTTTTTTCCTGGCGCTGCCGACGGCGCTGGTGGCGCGGCTGCGCCAGCAGCTGTCGAGACGACGGTCGGTGCTGCTCCAGCAGCGCCTTGTGTGGCGGCAAGCAGTCCTCCGGCGGGTGCAGGGGCGGCGGCATTGGTGGGCGCCTCGGCGCTTGCCGCGGCGGGGCTCGGCGGAACGCTCAAAACGGTTGGGCTGGTTTCCTTGGTGGTCGCCGTAGCGGCCGCTGCTGCGGCGTCGGCCTGAGCTTGATGTTTTACGGCCTCAACGGGCAATTTCGTCGTGCCCAGCGGCATGGGGGTGCCCCGCCAGAGAAACCAAGCAACGCCCGCGACAAGCAGCCCGATCAAGAGCGTCGGA
>JAAFHR010000487.1 GCA_013298455.1 Betaproteobacteria bacterium
GGCGTTGCTGCGCCGCTATTGGCAACCGATCGCGCTAACCGCCGAATTCGATCCCGCGCTCGATGCACGTATGGGCGTGCGGCCCGCGAAGGCGGTGCGTGCGCTTGGGCAAGACTTCGTGCTGTTTCGCGATGCGTTGACCGGGAAGTTTGCGTTGCTCGATCGCGCGTGTCCGCACCGCGGAGCCGATCTTGCGTATGGTCGTTTGGAGAGCGCGGAAAACGGCGGCGGGATTCGTTGCGCGTTTCATGGGTGGCAATTTCGCGCTGATGGGCAGTGCATCGCCACGCCGGGTGAACCGAAAGGCTCGAAGCTTTACGAGGGCATTCAACAACCGTCCTACCCGGTCATCGAAAAAAGCGGTGTGATTTGGGCTTGGCTTGATCGAACGGTGAAGCCAACGGCATTTCCTTCGCTCGATTGTTTCGTCGCGCCCGAATCGCACACCTTCGCCTTCAAAGGACTTTGGAATTGCAATTGGTTGCAGGCGATGGAAGTTGGCATCGATCCGGCGCATGCGTCGTTCTTACATCGCTTCTTCGAAGACGAAGACGTTGGTCAGAGCTACGGCAAACAGTTTCGAGCCGCGAGTGCGGGCAGCGATTGGCCGATGACGCGGGTGCTCCGCGAATTCGAGAGCCCGGAGATTCGTATCGAGCCCACCGATTACGGTATGCGACTCACGGCATTGCGCCGCCTGAGCGAAACGCTGATGCATGTGCGGGTGACCAATCAATTATTCCCGCAGGCGTTTGTGATTCCGCTCTCGAGCGACACTACGATCACACAGTGGCATTTGCCGATTGACGATACGCACACCTATTGGGTCGCGGTGTTTACGAGCTTCGGGAAGCCGCTCGATAAAGCGCTGATGCGCGAGCAGCGATTGAAGCTCTACAGCCTGCCAGATTACGTGCCGCGCGTTGGCAAACACGATCACTATGGTTTCAATCCCGTCGAACAGACAAACGAGACCTATACGGGCATGGGGCACGACATCAACGTGCACGATCAATGGGCAGTCGAATCGCAAGGCGACATTCAAGATCGCACCAAAGAGCATTTGGGAACGACCGACAAAGCCATCATTGCGTTTCGGCGGCAGCTCTCAACCGCCATTGATGCGGTGGAAGCGGGTGGTGCCGCGCCGATGTACTGGAGCGATGCAGACGCGGCAAAGATCGTTGGACCGATTACCGTTGATGGCATTTGCGCGGCTGATTCGTGGGAGCAGTATTGGCGTGAGTTTGATGTCAAGCGGCGTGCGGAGTGTGAGTGGAGTGGATCGCTACTCCCCCATCAAGGGGGAGGTGGGGATGGGGTTCTCTTGATGGTCGAAGGAAACCCATCCTCACCCCCGCGCTCCCCTTGAAGGGGAGGGAGCATCTTGAACGCAACCCCCGACACTACCTTCGACGACATCGAACGCCACATCAAGTCCGATGACATCGAGCTCGTGCGTTTCGCGTTTTGCGATCAGCATGGTTTGTTGCGTGGGAAGACTTTGGTGGCGAAGCATGCGCTTCGTGCGATGCGCAGCGGTTTGCCGATGGTGGGCACGCTGCTGTTGAAAGACACGGCATCGAAGACTGCGTTTCCGACGTTTGACGCGGGGCGTTTTGGTGAGCTCGCAGCCAGAAATCCGTCGCTTGCAGCGTTCGCTAATGCGTCCGACGTGACGATGCGTGCCGATCCGACGACGTTTCATGTGTTGCCTTGGGCTGAGAAAACGGCGTGGATTCAGTGCCAAGCCGTCGATCACGTTGGAGAGCGTTTGGCGTTCGACACGCGCGGTCAATTGCAGCGTGCGCTGGCGGCGTTGAAAGCGCACGGTTACGGGCTGCGTTGCGGCCTCGAAGTCGAATTTCATATCTACAAAATCGAGTCGCAAAACCTGTCGCCCGAACGCAGCAGCTGGCCTGCAGAGCCACCGTCGGTATCGATGATTCACCCCGGCAACAATGTGCTCTGCGAGCAGTGGGCGGACATGAGCGACGCACCGATGCGCATCGTTTCGCAGACCGCGCAGGCGCTGGGTTTGCCGATTCGCTCGCTCGAAGTGGAGCTTGGGCCGAGTCAAGTCGAGGTCGTGTTTGACGTGCAGGATGCGCTGGCTGCGGCGGACTCGATGGTGTTGTTTCGCAATGCCGTCAAACAAGCACTGCGCCGAGCTGGCTATCACGCCACGTTTATGTGCCGGCCACAGTTTCCCAATATCGTTTCGAGCGGTTGGCATCTGCATCAGTCGTTGGTCGATACAAAAATGGGGGCGAACGCTTTTGCTCCCTCTCCCCTCGAGGGAGAGGGTTGGGGAGAGGGGGCAGGTCGGTCGCACAGCGAAGTGGGGGCTCCTAGCCAACTTCCCCCGCTCCCCCAACCCCGCTCCCTCCGGGGGCGAGGGGAGTCTCGGCTCTCTAACGTCGGCAATCATTACCTCGCGGGGCTGCTTGCCCATGCCAACGCGACGCTACCGTTCGCCGTTCCCACGATCAACGGCTACGCGCGCTACCAGGCCAACATGATGGCTCCGCAGCGTGCGATTTGGGGGCACGGCTCACGCGGCGCAGCGTTTCGAGTGATCGCCGATCAGGGTGCCGCTGCCACTCGCATTGAGAATCGTTTGGGCGAACCGGCGGCGAATCCGTATCTGTACATCGCATCCCAGATTTACTCTGGGCTCGATGGGATCAAGCGCAAACTGACGCCGCCCGCTGCCGAT
>JAAFHR010000488.1 GCA_013298455.1 Betaproteobacteria bacterium
CCTCGACCCCAGCGATCCTCGCGCTGGCGGATGGCACAATTTTTCACGGCCGCTCGATTGGTGCTGCCGGGCAAACGACTGCCGAGGTCGTTTTCAACACCGCGATCACGGGCTACCAAGAAATCCTGACCGACCCCTCGTATTGCGGGCAGTTTGTGACGTTGACTTATCCGCACATCGGCAATGTGGGCGTGAACACCGAAGACGTGGAGTCGCGAAAAGTGTTTGCGAGCGGTTTGATCATTCGCGACTTGTCGTCTGTCGTGTCGAATTTCCGCAGCACGCAAACGCTCGATGGCTATTTGCGCGATGCGGGCGTGGTTGGCATTTCCGACATCGACACCCGCAAACTCACGCGAATTTTGCGCGACAAAGGCGCGCAAAACGGCTGCATTCAGGCCGGCGCGATTGATGAGGCCAAAGCTGTGGCTGCCGCGAAAGCCGCGCCCAGCATGGCCGGGCTCGATTTGGCGAAAGTGGTGTCGTGCACCGCGCCCTACGATTGGACGCAAAGCGTGTGGGCGCTGGGCAAGGGCTATGGCGAGCAAACCGTGCCGAAGTTTCATGTGGTCGCGTTTGATTACGGTGTGAAGCACAACATCCTGCGAATTTTGGCCGACAAGGGCTGCAAGCTCACGGTCGTGCCCGCGCAAACCAGCGCCGAAGCCGTGCTGGCGATGAAACCCGATGGCGTGTTTTTATCCAACGGCCCCGGCGACCCGGAGCCTTGCGACTACGCCATTGCGGCGATCAAGGAAATCGTTGAATCGGGCACGCCCACCTTCGGCATTTGCCTCGGCCATCAATTGCTCACGCTCGCCAGCGGCGGCAAAACCATGAAGATGAAAACCGGCCACCACGGCGCGAATCATCCGGTGAAAGATTTAGACGATGGGCGAGTGTTGATTACGTCGCAAAACCACGGCTTCGCAGGCGATCCGGCGTCACTTCCATCAAACGTTCGCGTGACCCATGTGAGCCTGTTCGACGGCACGCTGCAAGGCATCACTCGCACCGATAAACCCGCGTTTAGCTTCCAAGGGCATCCCGAAGCGAGCCCGGGGCCGCATGATTTGGAATACTTGTTTGATCGGTTTATTGGGTTGATGGCGAAATAGTGTCGAACCCGAACTACCTCTCCTCGCACTCAAGATCACAATGTGTGATCTTGAATCAGACGCCATGAGCAACCACAAACGCATCCTCTTAATCCGCCACGGCGAAACCGAATGGAATCGCGTTGAGCGCATTCAGGGCATGGAAGACATTCCGCTCAATGCGTTGGGTTTGGCGCAGGCGGAAGCGGTAGCGATTGAGCTTGGAAAGATTGTGCAGGGCGATGCGGCATTGGTGTCGAGCGATTTGGTTCGCACACGTGAGACGGCGAAGCCCATCGTGGCCGCAACGGGCTTGGAGCCCAGATTTGATGCGCGTTTGCGGGAACGACACTTTGGCGTGTGGCAAGGAAAAACCTACGGCGAGTGGCGTGAGTTGGATGCCGAGGGCGCAGCGCGGCATGCAGCGGGCGACGAGCATTACGGCCCCGAGGGCGGCGAAACCGCCCGCGAATTTTTCGAGCGCTGCGTGAACGCAGTGACTGATCTCGCAATTGCCTGCGATGAAAAGACGCTCATCATCGTGACCCACGGCGGCGTGGTGAGTTCGATGTATCGGCACTCGCAAGGATTAAGCGTGCAGAGCGCCCGTAGTTGGAGCGTGCCGAATGCTTCGATCAGCGAGTGGCGATTCGATGGAGAGAGTTTTTATTGCGAGCGCATCGGGGATGATTCGTTCATCAGTGAAGCGCTCGATGAAGTAGATCGATAAGTCCCTCCCCTTCAAGGGGGAGGCTAGGTGGGGGATGGTTTTCGTTCCGAATCGCAAGAAAACCATCCCCACCCCAACCCTCCCCTTGAAGGGGAGGGAGCAATACAGCGGCTCACCAAAGTTGGGCGAGCAAAGGTAGAGACAACATGCCAAAAAGAACAGACATTCAATCCATCCTCATCATCGGCGCCGGCCCCATCATCATCGGGCAAGCCTGCGAATTCGATTACTCCGGCGCGCAGGCTTGTAAAGCGCTGCGCGAAGAGGGCTACAAGGTGATCCTTGTGAACTCGAATCCGGCAACGATCATGACGGACCCGGAAATGGCCGATGTGACCTACATCGAGCCGATCACCGCCGCTGTTGTTGAGCGAATCATTGCGAAAGAAAAGCCCGATGCGCTGCTGCCTACGATGGGCGGGCAAACGGCGTTGAACACCTCGCTGGAGCTCTATAAAAGCGGTGTGTTGGCGAAGCACGGCGTTGAGCTGATCGGCGCGAATGAGCACGCAATTGAAAAGGCCGAAGACCGGCTGAAATTCAAAGATGCCATGACCAAGATTGGGCTCGGTTCGGCGAAATCCGGCATTGCGCACTCGATGGAAGACGCGCTCGCCGTGCAAAAAACCGTGGGCTTCCCCACTGTCATTCGCCCGAGCTTCACGCTCGGCGGCACGGGCGGCGGCATCGCTTACAACATGGATGAATTCCTGGCGATTTGCAAAAACGGTTTGGAGCTTTCACCGACGCACGAGCTCTTGATCGAGGAGTCGCTCCTCGGTTGGAAAGAGTTCGAAATGGAAGTGGTGCGCGACAAAAAAGACAACTGCATCATCGTCTGTTCGATTGAAAACTTGGATCCG
>JAAFHR010000489.1 GCA_013298455.1 Betaproteobacteria bacterium
CGCGCGCTGATCGCGGCATCCGAAGGCCGCAAGCAAGAGCAGATCAACATCGCGATGGGTCAAAAGGAAGCCGCGATTGCCAAGTCTGAAGGCGACAAAATTTCCGACATCAACCAAGCGCAAGGCGAGGCCGCAGCGATCTTGGCCAAAGCCGAAGCCAACGCCGAAGCGATCCGAAAAATTGCCATGGCAATCGAATCGCAAGGCGGTTTGCAAGCAGTGAATTTGAAAGTGGCCGAGCAATACGTGGCGGCGCTTTCGAACATTGCCAAAACGGGCAACACCATCGTTGTGCCCGCGAATTTGACGGACATTGCGAGCTTGGTGACGACCGCCACGAGCGTGTTGAAAGCCAACAAGTAATCGGAGGCCGCGTGGTCAAGACGGCGTTTTGGAAACGCTATGGCGTGATGATGGCGCTCGTCGTCATCGCGCTGATTTGCTATGCCGTGGGCTACAAAAAAGGCTCGACTTTCGCGATCATTCTGGGCGTACTTTTTGAGGGAGGCTTTTGGTTCAAACTCATGCGTGATGATCGTACGAAGCGCTCAGCCGATGAGTGACAGCGAAGGCCTTAACAGCTTTTCTCCCGAAAGCACCGATGCAATGGGGCTTGCAACAAATTCATCGAGTTTGTGAAAATCAGTCAAATCGGTTCGTACGCCATAAATAACGTCGCGTAGCTCAGAGAAGCTGCTACCCCACCTACACGCTTTCCACTCGCGCCGAAATTTTCACCGTTCGCGCCGCCACAGATTCGCTCATCGCGTCCCACTTTTCACCTCACACGTACTCCGAGATAGTTTGGCCATCAGCCACTCAACTCGAAGGAAACGCAGATGAAAACCACCCACGCAAACACGTTCACTTGGAGCCGCGCCGCCGTTTTGGCGCTGGTCGTTGGCAGCGCCATGGCCGGTACGGTCTACGCGCAAAACGCGCCGGACGCACCCTGCAACAAAACGATCGAACTCAGCAATGTGCGCCCGGATCAGGGCACGGTCTACATCGCCACCTACGGCAGCGCTGAGGGATACAACAAAGCCGCGCTGCTTTCGGTGATGCTTAAAGCGAACCGGCGCGACACGGCGTCAATTTCGCTCTGCTCGCTCGATGCCGATGAAGTTGCGGTGAGCGTTTACCAAGACCTCAACAGCAACGGCAAACTCGACAGCAATCCGTTTGGCATTCCAAGCGAGCCGTATGGTGCGTCCGGCAAACCGTCGAACTTTGGCCCGCCGACGTGGGAGGCCACAAAAGTTTCGCTTCGGGGTACCGATCCCGTTCGCATCAACATCAAGTTGAATTAGGAGCGCACGATGAATCGCCGTGATTTTTTGCAAGCAGTTTCTATCGCTTCAGCCACAACCATCGCGCCCTGGGCGTTTGCCAATGACAACGTGTCGCGCGTTGCTGCGTTTGATGCGGGCGCCGCAAAGTATCCGTGGCTCGCTGCGATGAAAGGCACGCAAGGCGATTTCGCTCCGAGCACGCTGAGGCTCGTTAGCGGCAAATTGCCGGCCGCATTGAAGGGGCGTTTCTATCGCAACGGCCCAGCGCTGTTCGAGCGCGGTGGCGAGCGCTACAGCCATTGGTTTGATGGCGATGGCATGGTGCAACAGTTTGCGTTTACGGGCGAGAGCGTGACGCATCGCGGGCGCTTCGTACGCACCGAAAAGTTTGAGGCCGAAGCCGAAGCCAACAAGTTTCTGGTCTCTGCGTTTGGCACACACATAAAGCAAGGTCGTGCAGTGCGTGGTCCCGATTCATTCAACACCGCCAACACCAACGCGATTGAACATGCCGGACGAGTGCTTGCGATGTGGGAAGGCGGCAGCGCGGTCGCGCTCGATCCAAAAGATTTGTCGACGCAAGGCGCGGTAACGTGGAAAGAAAACTGGACGCAAATGCCGTTCTCCGCACACCCCAAGCTCGCGCCCGACGGTACGCTCTGGAATATGGGCAGCTTCGGCAAAGGCTTGGTGACGTATCAAATCGGCGCGGATGGCAAGCTCGTCAAAGCGCAAATGATTCAGCTGCCGTTTCTTGGCGGCATGGTGCATGACATGGCGATCACGGATCGCTTCATCGTGATTCCCATACCGCCTGTGAAGCTTGATTTCAACGCCATCGCACGCGGGGAGAGCACCGAAACGGCGTTCGGTTGGAATGCCAAAGAGCCGCTTCGCATCGTGGTGCTCGACAAAGATGACATTTCGAAACACAAAGTTTTTGAGCTGCCCAACGAGATGGTGTTTCACGTTGGCAATGCTTACGAATCGAGCGACGGTGAGATCACGCTCAACTACATCGGATCGAGCGGCCGCGATTTTTTGTCCGGTTCCGCGGTACAAATCATGCGCGGCGAACCGCGTAGCAACGGCACGGGTGGCGCTTCGGAGACGGTCAGTGCGGTGATGAACATGAAAACGGGTCGCATCGAGCGAAGCGCTCTCGGCGACATCACCGAATTCCCGCGCGTTGATCCGCGCTTCATCGGCAAAGCTTCGCGCTATACCGTCGCGCCCGTCTGGCAAAAGCAATTCGCAACACGCCCCGATTTTTGGTTTCATGCCGTCTCGATTCGCGACCACCAGTCCGGCAAACTCTCAACGTTTGACTACGGCGAATACGCGGTCGTTGAAGAGCACATCATCGTACCGAAACCCGGTACGGCCAGTGAACT
>JAAFHR010000049.1 GCA_013298455.1 Betaproteobacteria bacterium
TTGATGGCACTGGCTGGAAGCTATTTCGCGCTCTACGCGACCGCGTATCGTTGGGCTCGGCGCAGCACCAGCGCCGCGCACGGTACCCCCATCAAGCTTCAATGAGTCACTTCGAGGTGCAACGCCCTTCGGCGCGAGACGAGCTGTTTGCGCTGCCATTAGTGCTGATAGTTGCGTTAACACTCTATCGCGGCGGCAACGTGGACTCCGCCATGATCGCCTACGCGGCGCTGTCGGTAAGCTGCTTGGCGGCCGCTGCGCTGATCGCCTGGCGCTCATCAAATCGAACGAACGACGCTTCCAAGATGGGTTTTGACGTCACATGGCTGGTATGGGTCGGCTTTGGCGCGCTCGCGGCGCATGCCGTACTGTCGCTGATTCCGCTACCAGCGGGTCAATGGGCAAAGCTCCCGGGACGCGGGGAGCTCAAGGTGTTGGCAGACAGCCTTGGGCTGCAAACACTCCCCGCTACGCTTGACGCCGTTGGTACCTCCCGCTCGCTGCTGGTCATCATCTCGGCCGCCGGCGCGTTCGCATTGGCTCGAGTGCTCCCTGAGCGTGCGCTGTCGCTCGTGCTGGCCTCGTTGATGACCCTGGTCGTGCTCGAAGCTTTGATTGGATTGTTGCAAGTTGCATTGGCAACGCCGAGTTGGTTGGGTTTTGAATCGGCAATAGGCGGACGCCGCGCGAGCGGCACGTTCGTCAACAAGAACCACTTCGCTACGCTTCTCGCGATGACGCTGCCGCTTTTTGTATTGCGAATCACGTCGTCGTTTCACTTTGCAGACCCCGATTCAAGGCCCGAGAGAAGCCTGTTGCTCGAGATGCTTTGGCTGGTCGCTGCAATCGTCGTCGGTACGGCGCTCTTGGCGAGTCTTTCACGAGCCGGCATTTTCGCAGCGGGTGCGGCACTGCTGGTTTGCTGTTTGGGCTATGCGCTGATGTCAAAATCCAGCGGCGGGCGAGGCGCAGTGGCGGCGGTGCTTTTTTTAACGATCGCTCTGGCGGCAACGACCAATCTCTCAGCGCTCGTTGATTCAGTGTCGGGCGACCCGTTTGCCGCGAGCGTCGATAGCCGCTCGGCCATGACGAGCACAACCTTCGCTGCGGCGGGCGAATTCTCGCCCTTCGGAAGCGGACTGGGTACCTTTGCGATGGCCTACCAACGCTTCCAGCCAACGAGCTTGAGCGGCTTCATCGAATACGCGCACAACGACTATGCTCAGCTCGTTTTCGAAGCGGGCTGGACGGGTATCGCGGTGATTTGCCTTGCGCTCGCTACTTTGAGCACGCTCCTAGTTCGTACGCTCGCTGGTCGCAGACAACGTGCAGAGGGAGTGTGGATGCGCCTCGCGGGGTTATCCGCCCTAATCGCCATTGCGGTGCACGCATGGTTTGATTTTCCGCTGCATATTCCGTCTTTGGCGGTGATCGCTAGCGTGTTTGCCGGAATCGCGTGTCGGCCACTGCCAAGGCGAAATTCGGTGGCGCCCTACGCGTCGAGGTGGCGGAATTCGCGTAGCGGCAACGCGGGGCCCACGATTGATGCGTCAAACGCGCCCGAGTAATCGATAGACCAGACTGCCTGCGCTTTCCCGAAGCACAACTCGCCACGCATCGATGCCATCTTGCAGCGAAAGCTCAAACCAATCGATGTGCTCAGGCGCGGCGAAATCCACCGCATATGGCGTGACGCGCCAACCGGCCTTCGCAAACGTTCGCTCAGCACGCGGCATGTGCCACGCAGAGGTCACCAGAAGCCAGGGGCGCTTAAAGTCCTCACCTACCAGCGGCACGCTGTTAATCGCGTTTTCGTAAGTATTACGTGAGCCCAATTCCAAAATGATGCGCTCGGGTGCCACGCCCACTTGCGAAAAAAAGCGAAGCGCGGCATCGGATTCGGGTGCGCCCAATTCGCCTAATCGGGCGTTACCGCCCGTAAACAGCAGCTTGAGTTGCGGATTTTCAAGCAAGCTCGGCAGCGGCTCAGTGGCTCGCTCGGAGGATCGCCCCAAACCCGGCAGCCGAACCCGTGAATCGGGTTTGCTCGAAAAGACGCCCCCCAAGACAATCACTCCAGCATACGAACCGACGGCCGCGGGTAATCGGTAGGGGCTTTCAAATTGCGCGATGACGGCGTAGGGCAGCGCGGTCCAAGAAAGCAGAGCGACGAGTGCGACAGCGAGCCCACTCAACCCCACGGCAAGCCGCTTCATCCGAGCGCTGCCGACGCATTGCAGCGCGAACGCGGCAAGGATCAACGCAGCGAGCCAGATCAGCGGATCGAGCAGTACGCCAACGACCGCTGACGCGAAGTAACTCATGCCGACAAGGCAGATCCCTGCGGACCGTGCTTCAAATACCAACGGTAGGTGTCCGCCACGCCGTCGGCAAGATCGATTCTGGCGCGCCAACCGAGCCCATGAAGTCGATCAACATTCAATAGTTTTCGAGGTGTACCGTCGGGTTGGGTGGGGTCGGTGTGGATCGCGCCGTTGAACCCCACGGTTTTCGCCACCAGCTGCGCGAGCTCGAGAATGCTGATGTCTTTACCCACACCGACGTTGACGTGCTCTGAGCCGGAGTAGGTTTGCATGAGGTGAATCGTGGCGTCGGCCATATCGTCAACGTGCAAAAACTCCCGCTTCGGCGCGCCGCTGCCCCAAATCGCGACGGATGCAGCCCCGTTTAGTTTGGCTTCATGAAACCGACGCAGCAAAGCGGGCAGCACGTGTGAAGTTTCGAGGTCAAAGTTGTCATGCGGGCCATAGAGATTGGTGGGCATGACACTGATCGCATTAAAACCGTATTGTTTTTTATACGCCTGACACATCTTCAGGCCCGCGATCTTTGCGATGGCGTACCACTCGTTGGTGGGCTCCAGCAGGCCAGTCAACAGCGACGCCTCTTCTATGGGTTGCGCCGCGAATTTTGGATAAATGCACGATGAGCCCAGAAAACAGAGCTTTTGCACGCCATGTTGCCAAGCCGAGTGAATGACGTTGGTTTGAATCGCTAAGTTATCTCGCAAAAACTCAGCCGGAAATGCGTCGTTGGCTTTGATACCGCCGACCTTGGCCGCCGCGAGAAACACGTAACTCGGGCGCACTTCGCTAAAAAATCGATTGACTGCTTCGGCGTCGATCAAATCGAGCTCTGAGCGGCTGCGCAACACCAAGTTGGTTGCCCCCATCGATTGCAATCGCCGCACCAGCGCAGAACCTACAAGCCCGCGATGCCCCGCAACAAAAATCGGTTGATTAATGTCCATCAGTGATAGATCAGCCCGCGCCCGCTCGATCAGGCGTAGGAAAGCCCTCTCGTTTCAAGAGCGCGTCTCGCTGAGCGCTGCGTAGATCGCTCTGCACCATTTCTTTGACCATGTCGGCGAACGGCGTCGTCGGTTTCCAACCAAGCTTTTGATGGGCGTAAGTCGGGTCGCCCAAGAGCGTTTCGACCTCGGCTGGGCGGAAATAGCGAGCATCCACGGCGACCAACGTGTGGCCGATTTTGAGCGCCGAATCGCTCGGCGCGGCCGCAACAACACCCACCTCTTTGACCCCACTCCCACGCCACTCAATCTCAATCCCCAGCTCACGCGCGGCGTAAGTCACGAAATCTCGGACTGAATACTGCGTGCCCGTGGCAATCACAAAATCCTCGGCAGCGGTTTGTTGCAGCATCAACCACTGCATCTGCACATAATCCCGCGCATGGCCCCAATCCCGAAGCGCATCCATGTTGCCCAAAAACAGGCAGCGCTCCAGCCCCACGAAAGCGCGCGCCATAGCGCGGGTAATTTTTCGTGTGACAAACGTTTCACCACGAAGCGGTGATTCGTGATTGAACAAGATGCCGTTGCACGCATACATCCCATACGCTTCTCGATAATTAACCGTAATCCAATACGCATAGAGCTTCGCAACGCCGTAGGGCGAGCGAGGGTAAAACGGCGTTTTCTCGGTTTGCGGAATCTCCATCACCTTGCCGAAAAGCTCAGACGTTGACGCCTGATAAAAGCGCGTTTTGCTTTCAAGCTTCAACATGCGAATGGCTTCTAGTAAACGAAGCGCACCCAACCCGTCCACGTTAGCCGTGTATTCAGGCATCTCGAACGACACCTGCACATGGCTCTGCGCGCCAAGGTTGTAGATTTCGTCCGGCTGCACCTGCTCCACAATCCGCGTCAAGTTAGCCGTGTCAGTCAAATCACCGTAATGCAGCTTAAGTCTGCGGTTATCGACATGCGGATCCTCATACAAATGATCAATCCGGTCGGTGTTAAACGACGAAGCGCGTCGCTTGATGCCATGAACCTCATAGCCCTTCGCGAGCAAAAATTCGGCAAGGTAAGCTCCGTCTTGGCCTGTGATTCCGGTGATGAGTGCGCGTTTCAAAATTTGCCCGTTGTGTCTGACGCAAATCGTGCGCCAGAGCGCATTTCCGTCGAATAAATGCAGCGTTTCATCGGCAACCTAATTTCCTTTCCGAAGCGAACTTGAAGACGACGGGAACACCGTCTGATTCGAAATGGACTGTGAAACAAGCGCCATCAGGTCTCCGTCAATTGCAATGGTGTCGGTGTAACGTCCGCCGAAATACAGCTTGTAGCCGTTCGATGACAGGTAGTTAACCGCAGAAGCGATCTCTGTGGGAGTCAAATGACCATGCTCGAACTGTATGACACCAGGGCGGTGTGCGGCGAGCGAAAGGCTCTGCAGGACTTCCAGGTCGAGCCCCTCCGTGTCGACGAGCAGCAAATCTACGTCTTGCCAACTATGCTTAGCCAGCACACGATCCAAGGTGACGCACTCGACAACGACACGCTCTAAATGGCCCTCGGCAACGTTGGCCTGATCGGCAACTCCTGCGCTCCGAAACGACGCAATGCTCGATCCATAATCCCCGCTATCACTAACGGCCGCCGGGCGGAACAGCGTTAAGCTCGCGCGACCATCACGACCGATTGCAACGTTTTCGAAGATCATTCGGTCGGCGGCTTTGGCGTAGTTGCGCTTGAGACGCTCAAAAACCTCGGGCTGCGGCTCGATCAGAATGCCGGACCATTCGCCGCGCAGCGCGTGTGGAGAAATGACATCGCCGTACACGCCGTCATTAGCGCCCACTTGAACGAAGCGCAGCTGCTTGCCGCGAAGCGCGGTGAGTGCAAACACGGCCAGCTCAAACAGCGAGAGCTGCGAAAACGGCGCGATGGGTGCCTTACCAATGACGTAGCCGCGGCTTGAGAGCGCGTTCCGAACGACCGACTTCAGCCAGTGTTTCATATTCGATTCAAAGCCACTTGGTTTACCTGTGCTGCGGAGCTTGCAGAAAAAATAACGGCGCCGTTGTGAATGCTCAGAAGCGCTCGTTCCAATCGAGCCCGCGCCGTCAACGAAGCAATGTCGCGTCCTGCATTCATTGGTGAGCGCAATACGCCATGAACGATACGAAGTGTATTTGTTTGCGGCGAACGCTCGCGATCAGATGCTTCTGCCGCACACTGCAGTACCGCGCCAAACGGATTGATTGCGTCCACGGGGCCACCGTAACCCAGTCCGTAGGCTTTGATCAGCCGCTGCCTGACCAAATCGATCAACACCTGCTCCAACGCATCGCTCAACAGCACCTCGGCGGGTTCATGCACCAGCAAGATATCAATCGTGTCGCGGCGCAAGCGCTGCAGACTTCGTTCGACACTTTCTGTGACCTGTGACCTCAACAAAATGTGCTGCGCCTTTGGAATCGATTGCGCTCGGGGCATCGAAGCCCGCAGTCGCAACAGCGACGCTTTCAAAGCAGGAAACGCCGCCAGCGCTGGGCGCAAGAGCGTCCTGTAGGCAACTGCGTTGGCGGTTTTCTTCGGAATCGCTCCGTAGGCGCCAATTTTTGTGGTGATGGTCGTTCCAGCGTGACCCGCTAGCAATTCGCCCAGCGCGACTTCAGATTCGCCGCAAGCATAGCTCGGTGCCGTATCGAAATGCGTAACACCCGCAAGCAGGGCAGCTTCAACAATTTTGGCAGAGCTTCGAAGCTCCCTGCCCGCGAAAAGCCTAGCGGCTCCAAGCCCTAGCCGCGAGATCGACAGCTCTGTGCCCGGGACACGCACAACGCCGAATCGGGTCATGTTGAAACGACCTCGCGAAAAGACGGCGATTTGCGATGCAGCGCCACGAGATGATCGCTCAGCCGAGTCGCTAAAGCGAGCGCGGTCAGCGTCACGTTGGCCTCGCCAGAGTCAGGCATCACGCTTGCACCAGCAACGTAGGTGTTGTTGGAGCCCGACACACAACCATCGAAGTTTGTCGCGCCGTCGCTCGGATCTCGAGACATTCGCAAGCCGCCGCTCGGGTGCGACGTGTCCCGTAGGTTCGCGAAGAACGTCTCGGGCTCGGCCAGAAGTTGCTCGTCAATGATCAGGTCCGCCATTTGAGTCCGCTCGAAGTAGCCCTTAAAGGCAGTTGCGGCTCGAACCAAAAGTGCACCGTCACCGCTGTTCAAGCGCCAATTCAAGGCCACCCTCGGCAATCCATCGGCTTGAATCGAGTCGTAGTCGAGTGTTATGTCGCTCTGGGCGCAGACCGATTGGTGACACTGCACGGAGAGCCGAACGCCACCGTCAAAAAACGCCATGACGCGCTTCTCGACGGCGTACCGGTACACGAGCGGCGCAAAGGCCTTACCGACCGACCAGAGGCTCCGGGGCAACTCGTTCCATTGGGCGTAAGCCGTTCCAGTTCGAACCGCCTTGAGCAATGCCTTGATATTGGTGAGATGTTCGCTCATGCGAGAGTAGTAGCTAGGAAATGCGCTTACCGACCCGCTTGACTCGCCCGCGATCGCCTGCTTCGGATGAAAGAGCAGCTTCGGCATCAGTTTCACACCGTTGACAAAACCAGTCTCGAAACATTCCCGAAAGCGCCGATCGTCGTGCACCCGGAGCTGCCCAATCTCGCCCCCGAGATGGTCTTGAAAATAGCGGCCAATGTTCCGATTCTCGGCCCAAGGACAATTCGCGGAGCGCGTTGCAGACAGGAGTAACCTCGAGCTTTCTACTACGCCGGCCGCAATCACATAGGACTTGGCGCGCAAGAGGCGTTGATGCGCCGCATCCCCCAAGATCAAGCTGCGCGTGTCACCATTCTCAGCAAAAAGAAAGCCGACGACTTTCGCGTTAGTCACGAGACCGATGCGTTGAGGCTCTGCAAGTTCGGCGCGAAACAGGCTGGCGAGATTGGGATTGGGAAGCCAGTAGGAAAACATTCGCTCGATGTCGTCAAGCACTCCCTCATCGCTTCCGAATGTAGCGCGCGCCTCGGCATTTGCAGGCCTGGGAGGCAGGCCAAGGGCAGCATAGGTTCGCGCGTACAGCGCCGTGAGTTGCTCGTAAGTAACGGGCCATTGATCTTGAGCCGTCAGATCAGCCCGACACAGCTCTGCTAGCTGGCCACCCCAGAGCAAACTCGTGCCGCCCAGGCCCATCGCGCGCCCACTCTCTACGCTTGAGTGACGACGCCCAACGAGTTCGGTGTTAGCGGCGTTTTGCGAAGTGTCTGCGACCTTTCCGCCGCCTTCTATCACCGCAACGCTCAAGCCAGACCTCGACAGAAGTACGGCGAGAAACAGCCCGACAACCCCTGCACCGGCGATCGCAACATCCCACTCTTTCGCCAGAAAACCGTCATCGAGCTGAAAAGTGTCGGTGTCCATGGCGATACTTGATGTCACAGCGACCATATCTTGAGTGAAGGTCCCTGTTGTGCATTGTAGGCGAGCGATCACTTGAGCCCGGTCGGCTGCGATTACGCGCAGCGCTCGTCAACATCGACTTCACAAACAAATATCGAGCGGCTGCAAGGAGTGCAAGCGCCTACAAAAACTGACCAACTTTTCGAACATTCTTTGTCACGAGCGCGACGCTCGCGGCCAAAGCGCCCCACCCATTCGATCGCAACGCACTGAAGTCTTCGGCGGATTTGCGAAGGATGTTTTTGAACGATCGATTGCTCGTGCCACCAGTGCGCATGAGCACTTGAACCCGAGGGATATAAAGCATATTAGCGCTTTGCCCCATAAATCGGAGCATCCAATCATAGTCAGCGGCTATTCGATAACTGCAATTAAATTCACCAACACGGCTATAAATCTGACGTCTAACATATAAGGTAGGATGCGGAGGCATCCAACCAAAGCGCAGCTTCCCTGGCGCAAAAAGCCCTGAGCGCCACGAGCGCACGACGTGCTCCGGAGCAGCTTTAGAAACGTAATTTAAATCGCCGTAGCAGGCGCTGACGGCTGGGTCGCTCATCGCAGCCGCCACGCGCGACAAAGCGTCCCGATCCGCAAACAAATCGTCCGAGTGCAGAAAGCCGATAACGTCGCCCGTGGCCAATCGAACCCCTTTGTTGAGCGCGTCGTAGATTCCGCGATCCGGTTCGCTCACGAGCACACCGAGCCGACTCTTGTAGCGAGAAATTATGTCGAGCGTGCCATCGGTAGAGCCGCCGTCGATCACGATGATTTCTACCGCTGGGTGGCGTTGCGACAGCGCGGATTCGATTGCCGCTCCGATGGTGGCGACATTGTTGTAAACCGCAGTAACGACGGATATCCGCACATTGCTCTCGGACATCAGTGTGGTCGGCGAGCAATAACTAGCATTGATTTCGCAAGGATGGGTACTCGTCCAACGCGAATCACATTTTCCACAACCATCCCAGCCTCGGTAAGAAGCGTCGAAATCGTAGGTATCGACCAGAACTTAATGTGGCCGCCATCCCAAAGCGCGGAGAAATGCGCGTCCATCTTTCCGCTCAACGCAAGCGCCAAATTTTTAGAGTACCCGTGATAGGGCGTCGAAATAAGTGCGCAACCGCCCGGCTCAAGCAAATTAAACACAGTTTGGGCGAATCGGCGAGGATCCATTAAATGCTCGACAACTTCTAGGCTGAGGACAAGCGGAAACGTACCGTACTTGGCATGCAGCTCATCATAAGCGGAGCCGACGTCCATTCGCACTGCAGGGAAGCATTGCCTCGCTATCGCAACCCCCGACTGAGACGGCTCAATGGCGACCACTTCTATACCCGTTGCTGCGAGTCTTGAGGCGATGTACCCGTTGCCGGCGCCAATTTCGAACAATCGATCCGGTTTGATTCGTGCGATCTCACGTAAAACAGGCCCTAGGAGGTAGCCGTTCGCCCATCCTTCCGCCGATGCGTGGTAGGCGTACTCTTTCCCATTCATCATGTAAGCGCTCCCACGCGCTGCACCAACACATCGCCCAACACCAAAACATCCATCCTCGTCCGCAAAAAACAATCCAGCGCTTCAACGGGTTTGCAAACGACCGGCTCGTTTTCGTTGAACGAGGTGTTCAGCACCATCGGCACTTGGGTGATTGCTTTGAACTCGGAAATCAAGCGGTGATAGCGAGCATTCGTCGCGGCGTCGACCGTCTGTAAACGCCCCGAGCCGTCGACGTGACAGACCGCTGGTATCAGCGCTCGTTTTGATTCGCGAATCGGATAAACCTGCATCATGAACGGCACATCGCCATCGAGTTCAAACCACTCAGGCACCGCTTCACGCAGCACCGACGGTGCAAACGGACGGAACGATTCGCGACGCTTGATTTTCAGATTCAGAATGTCTTTCATGTCCGCACGGCGCGGATCGCCGACGATGGAGCGATTGCCGAGCGCCCGTGGCCCCCATTCCATGCGGCCTTGAAACCAACCGACTACGAGACCATCCGCGATGGCTTGTGCTGTGCGTTGGCAGAGCGATTGTTCATCGGCAATGCGTTCAATGACACATCCGGCTGCGGCGATTTCGTCTTTGCGGCTAGTGAGCAATGCTTCGATTTCATTTTCATCACAGCCCGGTCCAAGATACGCATGCAGCATTGGGGATGCCCGCTTGCCGCCGAGTGAGTGATGCACAGAATACGCCGCGCCAATTGCACCGCCAGCATCGCCCGCCGCGGATTGCACGTAGACGCGTTTGAACGGCGTTCGGAGCGTGATCTTGCCGTTCGCCACCGAATTCATGCCGCAGCCGCCTGCGACGCATACGGCATCGCCGCCATGTTTTTTGTGGAGCGCGTTCAGCAGATTGAAAAACGCGTCTTCATACATCACCTGCACCGAACGTGCGATGTCTCTGTGCTTTTGCTCCAGCGGTTCATCGGGCTTTCGAGCGGGGCCGAGCAAGGCTTCGAGCGCAGGGGCGAACAACGTACCGACACTGGGCGAGCCATTCTCCCACTCGTATTCAACTTTTTCTTTAGCGTGTCGAAAATATTGGAGATCCAGCCGGAATTCTCCATTTTCGAGAAGCTCGACAATCTGGCGCATCGCCTGACTGTAATTGGGCTTGCCGTAAGGAGCCAATCCCATGACTTTGTATTCGTCGCCGTAGTTTGGAAAGCCGATGTACTGCGTGAGCGCTTGATAAAAAATCCCCAACGAGTGTGGGAAGTAAACACGTTCATCAACGCTAATCTGAGTGCCTTTGCCGAAGCCCCAAGCTGCGCTCGCGAAGTCACCAAATCCATCCACCGACACGACCACTGCCTCTTCGAACGGTGAAACGTGAAACGCCGACGAGAGATGCGCCACGTGATGCTCCACCGCGTGCAGCTCGCCCCGAAAGGCGTCGTTCGGAAACGCTTTAGGAAGCAACACATCCACGCCGTCGCGCTGCCGCTTGTTGCGAATTCGATCCATCACCAAGCTCAGGTCAGGGCGCTTGAGTAGCGTGTAGGCGACCTTCTTGCCGATGTTTGCGCTGGAATCTTGATTGATCGCGACGTGATCAATGTCCGAGAGCTTCAGTCCGTTGTCGCGCAAGCACCAAGCAATGGCCTCGCTCGGAAAACCCGCCCAGTGTTTGATGCGGCGAAAGCGTTCCTCTTCGGCGGCGGCAACAAGATTGCCATTGATGAGCAGGCAGGCCGAGGAGTCGCCGTGGAAGGCGTTGATGCCGATAATATTCACGATTTCAAAGCCAGCTTTTTCTCGATCAGTTTGATCGAGAGGATGCATTCGGCAATTGTTCTCTGAAAGGTGTAGTGCAGCCCCGGTAACCCATCGAGAATGAGTCCTCGGCCGAAAAGACAGTAAATCGGCACAACGAGAGGTGCAATAAATATCATTTGTCGAATTTTATCCTGCACACTACGCCCGTTTCCGGTGTCGCTGCGGAGGTGATCGCACTCGAGCGCAGCGTAGCGATCTTGTGATTGCAGCCAACGCGAGAGCGGTTTGCGGTCGTCGTGAAAAATCTTCCCTTGGAGTCGACCGCACTCACCCGGCACGGCTAGGCGTTGCGTGTGACCATCCTGAATGTACTGCGCTCCGGAGCTTGTACGAAACAATGCGATTACATCCGGATAGAGTGAACCTCGAAGCGGTTTGCCCAAAACGCAATACCTAAACGAGATCCAGAAGCCATTGAAGTGATTCTGATCAAAATTGATTCGAGCCAGCTCATCAACCAACTCGTCGCTCAGAACAAAATCAGCATCAAGTGCGAGTACCCAATCGGTCGTGATGCCCGTTTGCGTAACGGCGAAATTCCATTGCTCTGAGTGCGTGGTGAAATCTCGCGTCAGCAACTCCACGTTTTGAAATCGTTTACAGATCGCAATCGTATCGTCGGTGCTGCCGCTATCCAAAACCACAACGCGCGTTGCCCAAGTTAAGCGGCTTAGTGTCCGAGAGATGTTCGGAGCCTCGTTCAGCGTCAGCACGACTACCGTAATGTCGTTGCGAGTCTGTTGGTTCATCGTTGTTTGCCCTGCCACTCAACAATGCGTTGCTAAGGGCAACAAGTTTTGTCGCGCTGCCAACTGACTACGCTTGCTGCGCAGGTGCAAAGCGGCGGATTCGCCTCCCGCTTTGCGACGCATCGACTCGGCGTGCTCGACGGAATTCAGGACAACGCGTCCGAATTGAATCGCCTTGCGGGCAGAAACACCCACACAACCTGCGCCGTCGGTCACCAAGATGTTTGCCATAATGGATTTATAGCGGTTGGATAGAAACCTCGGCCGCCGAGTCCGCGTAGTTTTCCAGACAGGCTTCAGATCGCCTCGATTCGGCGCACGGTTTCGCACGCACATACTCGGCCTTGTAAAACACGGAACGCTCGGCGGTTTGAACCAACCCCGTTGAGAGCGCAGGCATAATTCCCGACTGTATCTCGCTTAAGGAAAGTTGTTGCGGATGGTTGCTAAAGGATCACTGTGCTAACGGACGTTTCATCGCCATTCGACCTGAATAAATACCGGCTGGCCAATGCCTCAGGTTCCAAGAGCTACGTTTTTCAATTCGGCACTGGCGGAGGGTTC
>JAAFHR010000492.1 GCA_013298455.1 Betaproteobacteria bacterium
CGGTGTGCCGGAAAAGGTGTCGCCGTTCCACGAAATGTTGGGCGTGTAATAAAAGCCCTGCGCGGTGAGCGGCACTTTCGCGAACGTGGCTTTATTCGCCAAGGTTTTCAGATCGATACTCGCAGTGCCCGCTACCGTGGTTGCGTTGCCGCCGATAAAAGCGACCTGATCCAGCTCGCATTTCAATGCCTTCGCAGCCACCGGAATCAGCCGCGCTTTGAGCGTATTGCACGCGTCCAGCACCGCCATGCCGTTCAAATCACTACCCGACGACGCAGCCGTGGGCGAGGTGTTGGGAAGCTTCGATGTGTTGGTCGCGGTTGATCGTACGCGGCTCGCTGCAATGCCAAACTCGCGCGCCACAATTTGCTGCATTTTGATGAAGAGCCCCTGTCCCATCTCCGTGCCAGCGTGGTTCACGATGAAGCTGCCATCGAGATAGAGCGAAAGCATCGCGCTCCCACGATTCAAAAAAGATGCGTTGAACGATACGCCAAACATCACGGGCGTCAAAGCGAGGCCGCGCTTCACAATGGAGCTCTTTGCATTGAACGCGTTGATCGCAGCTCGCCGCGCCCGATAGTCGCTCGATACTTCAAGCTGATTCACGATGTCGGGCAAGAAAAAACCTTCGACCGTTTGCCCGTAGTGCGTGGTCATTCCACGCTCGGTGGAATAGAAATTGGCTTTTCGCACATCAAGCGGATCGCGGCCGAGTTGTCTGGCGATAGTTTCAATCGCGTGCTCGGTTGCAAACATGCCTTGCGGTGCGCCGAAGCCACGAAACGCTGTAGCCGATTGCGTATTGGTTTTGCAGCGGTAATTTCGAACGTGCAGATTCGAGAGCAGATAGCCGTTGTCAAGGTGACAGAGCGCTCGATCATTGACCTGATGCGAGTAATCGGTTGAAAAACCGCAACGTGATGAAAGCGTTAAATCGTAGGCATCGAGCTTGCCGTCGTCATTAAAACCCACGTCGTAGCTGAAGCTGAAGTCGTGCCGTTTTCCCGTCATCACAAAATCGTCATCGCGATCTAAGCGAAGCTTGACGGGCTTGCCAGAGAGGCGCGCCGCGAGCGCCGCAATTCCAACAAATTGCGCGGGCTGCACTTCCTTGCCACCAAAACCACCGCCCAAGCGTCGGCATTCTGCAACGACACTGCTCCAGTCGGTGCCCAAAATCGTCGCTGCCGATTGCTGCATTTCGGTGGGATGCTGCGTCGAAACGGTGATGTGCATTTGCCCGTCTTCGAGCGGCACGGCGAGCACCACTTGCCCTTCCAAATAGAAATGTTCTTGCGCGCCGATTTCACCGCTACCAACAGCGCGATGCTTCGATTGTTTCATCGCAGCCTCGGGCTCGCCGCGAGCAATGTTGACGACTTTCCCCAAAAACGATTCGGCTTTGATCGCCGCATTGATCGTCAAAATCGGCGGGAGTGGTGTGATGTCGCATTTGACTTTGCGAGCAGCGATACGTGCCGTGCGCATTGATGTGGCGAGCACCACGGCAACCACTTGTCCGACGAATTGCACCGTGTCTTGCGCGAAAAACGGTTCATCATGAATGATCGCGCCGTAACGGTTTTCACCCACGATGTCGGCGGCTGTGTAGGCGGCAACGACGCCATCAACAGCCAGTGCGGCGCTTAGATCGATGCCGTTTAACGTGCCGTGCGCAACGGGGCTCCCAGCGAGCGCGGCGTAGAGTGTGCCACGTGGTTCGGCGATGTCGTCGGTGTAAGTCGCGGCGCCTGCAACGTGCAAATGGGCGCTGTCATGTTTGGGGCTTTGATCGATTGAAGCGTTCATCAAAACACCCTCAGCGCAGCGGATTCACCTTGCGATTCATGCCAAAAACGGAGCAGGTGATTTTGTGCCACTTGCATTCGGTATTCGGCGCTGGCGCGCATGTCAGAAAGCGGCGAAAAATCGGCGGCCATTGTCTGCATTGCGGCGCGAACCGCGGCTTCTGTACATGCTTGACCGATCAACACTCGCTCCACGTTTGCCGCACGTTTTGGAATGCCGGCCATCCCGCCCAGCGCAATTCGCGCATGCTGCACTACACCGTGATCAACGCCGATCACAATCGCGCTGCAGACTGCCGAAATGTCTTGTTCATTGCGTTTCGAATTTTTGTAGAAACCAATTTGCAATGATCCGGCAAACTGTGCACGAAGTTTCGGTAACGTGATCGATTCAATCCACTCGCCCGCTTCGCGCGATTGCTTTTTGTAATCAACGTAGAGCGACGCCAGAGGAATCGTTCGAGTGGCGGCACTGCTGCGCAGCGTCACCATGGCATCGAGCGCGATCAGTGCGGGCATCGAATCGCCAATCGGTGAGCCGTTAGCAACGTTGCCACCGAGCGTGCCGCTCGCGCGAATCGGCCAGCTAGCAAAGCGCGTCCAGACCTGCGCTAGCTCGGGGTAAATACGATTCATCGAACGAAACGCGCGCTCCAATGACACTGCTGCGCCAATTTCTAGCGCATCGTCGGTTTCGTTGATGGCGTGCAGCGCCGCAACTTCTCCGGTGTAGATCATCGTGTGATTCGATTGCAGCGCTTTGTTGATCCATAAGCCAATGTCGGTACCGCCACCCAATATCCATGCGTCGGGGTTGGCCGC
>JAAFHR010000491.1 GCA_013298455.1 Betaproteobacteria bacterium
TGTGCTCTTCCGATCTACCTTGTCGGCGAACCGCGTTCCCAAAAGAGATTTCTTAGCAAGCTCAAGGGCGGGGCTTGAATCGACGAAACAGACATTTGCTGCGCCTAACTGCAACGCAATCAGACCGAGCACACCCGTGCCGCAGCCGAGGTCAAAGACAGTGTCACCGGGTTGGATTACCCGGGAAATTGCTTCTCTGTAGAGCTCAAGCCGTCGCGGCAGGAGCAAGTAACTAAGGTGCTCCTCCAGCACCCCTTTCACTCCAGCACCCCCGTGTAGGTGTCGTCAGTGGATTGGGTTGACAGAGGGCAGAACGCCAAGCAGTGCGTAGTTGACTTGTTTGTAGCCATCCGATCGCTTAGTGACGGCCTGTGGCACGATCAGCGCGACTTCATCAGCCATCACTCCAAACTGACGCTTGCTGACCCCTGGGCGCGCGAATTGGTCTTTGTAGTCAAACAGGTAGAGACCGAAACCGAGCGGGTGCGTGCCTATCAACTGAATGTTTTCCTTCGCCAACCGATCTGAAACCATTGTCATGCCAGATGTGGTGCCGCCGTCCGTGCCACTGCCGGCGCCGTTTTGAGTAAGCGCGCGCACAGAGCCAAACTCTCGAAGTCGTGGTGTGACATACGCTTTTTTGTTCTCGGTGTCGCTAACTTTCGGCGAAACGCTCTCGTGGATTAGATTCATGATTCTGTCTCCTGCGTGTTTAAATGGTCGCCCGCAGATTCGTATCAAAAAAGCAGCGCATCCTGTGCGCTAGCGGACTATTTGACAGCGAATGGAACCGGCGTGGCAATTGTACCGACGTAATCCCATTTTTCGCAGGCTGCGTCTCTCACGCAACCGATCAATGCTTGATTCATCGCGGGAGGCTGGTCAGTGTTGCGGTCCGGCCGGACGTTTCGTGCGCGCAAGCAAGAAGGTCAACGCCAAAGATGCTCCAAAGTATCCAAATTGGCCAGCCCGACCGTGGCTCAATCAGGAATCGATCGTATAAATTGCTGACTCCCTCGTGCGAAAACCAGTCGGGGCGACGTTTTGGCAAGTCCTCGGTGAAGTAAGGTCGCATCGAGTCCAAATGCGTCCGAAACATCGCGTCAAATTGCGATTTGTCTCTACGCTGAACTAGCTCAAGCGGAAGAAGTTGAGCCAGCGCTTTCACGTGGATGTGCTTGTAAACGGTGCCTCGGCAGCGCAGCCGCTCTGGGGTTGAAAAGGCAAACTGCACGAATGCTTGACTGTGCATAGGCCGGCGTGGCTCAAGGCCCGCTTTAGCATAGTGGCGCTCGGCCTCCTCTCGGGCAATGGCGAGGAATGCGTCTCTGCGAGTAGCAAGTAGCGCGCGTTGACCAAATCGAGTCGGGCGGCCGCTTTCTGATGCGAACTGATTCGTCCTCCTCCTTAGTTTGCTTTGGTACTTTTCTGAAACCCAAGGTGCGGGGTTAGCCGGCCCTGTGCTAAAGCCACGCCTAAACTTGCGTAAAACCGCCTTAATACTGGGCGGCAGCAGCTCAAACACGCCGTCTCGCAACGCCCAATTAATCGCTTGTCGCGCTCCATGCTCAGCGATATCGACTCTAAGGGCAGAAACAACCTCGTTCAAGCTCCAAACTTGCAGTGCCTCTGCGTAATAGTTCCTCGAGCCTGTCAGCCACTCATCGCCCCCGACGCCATTTAGGATGGCACGACAACCGTGGTCGGTCGCTGCTCGAAGCATGTTGGTCGCCATAGTTCCGTTCGCATACCCAGGAAATTCGAGGCTAGTCTGCGCTCGCGATTTAAACCAGTCGAGGTGTTCACGTGATGGTGACACTTCAGTTAACGTCGCGTCGCAATGCAGCGCAACCGCACGGGCGTATTGGATCTCATCAGCTCTGGCATCGCCTTCGAAATTGATCGTGTAGGCGCGAATGCCGGGCGAGTGAAGCTGTTGGCGTCGACGAAGATTCTCGGCGACGCAATAAATCGCCGACGAGTCGAGCCCCCCGCTGACTTCTATCGCAACCGGCTGCGCGGAGCGCGAATGGCGGCGCACCGAATCAAAAAGCACTTCTCGATACTTCTCAGAAAAATCGTCATCGGTCCGGCAACCCGCGTCATCGTCAAGCGCTGGCGTCCAATACTGGGTCGTCTCGGCGCGATTTCTTGTGATCGTCATCCGATGGCTCGCAATGAGTCTCTTTACGCCACGCCAAAGCGTTTCGTCCAATGAGTGCCATTGTGCCGCCAGATACTCGGCGAGAGTGTCTTCGTTCAGCGCAAACTCTAGCCATGTGAGCGTCGCGATCGCATCTATTTCCGAGGCGAAAACCAGCGATGTTCCCACGTGTGCGTAAGCAAAAGGCTTGCTACCCATCCGATCTCGGGCGCAAAACAGGGCTTGCGTTTTGGCGTTCCAAATTGCATATGCAAAGTCCCCGTCAATATGTGCGAGCGAATCCTCCCCCCAAACCTCATACGCCCTCAGTACTAATTCCGCGTCTGCTCGTGTGCGGAGCACAGCCCCCTTGGCCAGTAACTCTCGGCGCAGCTCCACCCAGTTATCAACGCGGCCGTCCATCACCATGACGAGCGATTCGTCTTCGTTGGTGAGTGGCTGCACCTCTTCGAGAGATTCGGGGGTGGTTC
>JAAFHR010000497.1 GCA_013298455.1 Betaproteobacteria bacterium
ACGCCATCGAGGTGCGTGATCCAGAAATCTTGACCGATGATTACCTGGCCGCGCTTTGTGCAGGCGGCGCAACACACTGCTTGGCGATCCATGCTCGTATGCCGCAAGCCCCCAATCAAGCTCGCTTTTGGCGCGATTCGAATCGACTGCCGTTGACCATTCGTTGGAGCCTGCATTCGGGCTTTAAATACGAAGAAGCGAAGGAGCGTTACGCGCCGTTTAATGCGTTGGTTGACGAAGATCCTGACGGCCGGGCGCAGGTGGCGAGACTCGTTGGTGAGGCGGAGTCGCTGGGGTTACCGTCGTTTGTGATCGTGAACAACAAAGCCGAGGGCTCCGCGCCGCTCACGATCAAAAAGCTCTCTGAACTCATCGCTATGCACGGCGAGACCATTGTCAAAGCAGCCAGCGGCATCAACGACCCAGCAGACGGTAAACCTGACAACCACGCTGGCTAGAATCGCGGCAACAATCACAGGGGGACACTCGCTATGTTCGGTCGCTTCATGCCCACAGAGGGCAATTTCTTTGAGCTCTTCAATGCGCACGCCGCGCAGATCGTCGAGGGCGGCAAAGAGTTGGTCGCCCTGATGAATTCTCTGGGTGAAGGCGCCACGGACCTACGAAACCACGCAGCAGCCATTGATGCGATTGAAAAAAAGGCTGATGGCTACACCCGCGACACCATCCAGCTCCTCCATAAAACGTTCATCACGCCGCTCGACCGAGAAGAGATCCACGAACTCATCTCCAACATGGACGACATCTTGGATTTGATGCAAGACACGGCCGAATCGGTTTCGCTCTACGATGTGAAATCAGTACCGCCCGAGGCCAAACAGCTCGCCGAAATCTGCCTGGGCTGCGCCGAGCGAGTGAAGTCAGCGGTTGCCTTGCTCCCCAAAATGGAAAACGCGTCAACGCTCCTTAAACTCTGCGAAGAGATTGATCGCTTGGAGTCCGACGCAGATCGCGTGATGCGAAGCGCGATTTCGAAGCTCTTCCGCACCGAGCGCGATGCGGTCACACTCATCAAAATGAAGGCGATTTTTGAGCTTTTAGAGACCATCACAGATCGCTGCGAAGACGTCGCCAACGTCATCCAAGGCATCGTGATCGAAAACGCGTAACCGAACGACATCATGACTGAACCAACCGCCGTCGTTCTGTGGGTATTGATCCTGCTCGTAGCGCTTGCGCTCGCCTTCGATTTCATGAACGGCTTTCACGACGCCGCCAACGCCATCGCTACCATCGTCTCAACGGGTGTGCTGCGCCCCGGACAAGCCGTGGTGTGGGCCGCAGCGTTTAATTTCATCGCACTGTTTGTGTTTGGTCTGAGCGTGGCGGCAACGATTGGCAAAGTGATCGACCCGAAAGTCGTCGACTACCACGTGATTTTCGGCGCACTGGTGGGTGCGATTGCTTGGAACTTCATCACTTGGTATTTCGGTATTCCATCGTCGTCGTCGCATGCCCTCTTGGGCGGCCTGATCGGTGCGGGCGTGGCGAAAGCGGGCATGAGCGCGCTGGTCGTGAAGGCGATCTGGCTACCGGTACTTTTTATTTTGGTCTCACCCACCTTGGGATTTGTTTTCGGTGCGCTCCTTTTGTTGACGGTGTCGTGGCTTTGCAAAGACATGACGCCGCGCCGCGTTGATAAATGGTTTCGGCGCGGACAGCTCATTTCCTGCGCGCTCTACAGCCTGGGTCACGGCAGTAATGACGCCCAAAAAACGCTCGGGATCGTGTGGCTGCTGCTGATCATCGCGGGTTACGCCACCTCAGACCGAAGCACATTGCCGTATTGGGCCATTGTGTCGTGCTACGCGGCGATCTCACTGGGAACACTCTTCGGCGGTTGGCGCATCGTTAAAACCATGGGGCAGCGCATCACCAAGCTCAAACCGGTGGGCGGATTCTGCGCTGAAACGGGCGGCGCAATGACGCTTTTTATCGCTTCAAGCGCTGGCATTCCGGTGTCAACGACCCACACCATCACCGGATCGATTGTTGGCGTGGGCGCCGCACGAAAGCTCTCCGCAGTGCGCTGGGGTGTGGCGGGCAATATCGTTTGGGCGTGGGTGTTTACGATCCCAGCGTCTGCGTTTATGGCAGCCATCGCTTGGTGGATCAGCTGGCGCATCTTTTAGCGCTGCGTACGCCCCGCTCGGATCAGCTCGCCACTACGCAATTGTTGAATCCCGCCCTATACTGAGCGCATCAAGGGTTTGGCCAGCGCTGAACCGACGATTTTCAGGGGCGTTAACAATGTTTACGATTCTGGTGGCCAACCCAAAGGGCGGTGCGGGAAAAACGACGATCGCAACTAATTTGGCCGCGTTTCTCGCGGGTAAACGGCAACGTGTGGTGATTCTGGATATGGATCGGCAGCGCTCGGCGGCTCGCTGGCTGTCGCGCCGCCCGCGCGGTTTTCCAGAAGTTCGCGGCGCGCTGCCCGACACCGATGCCAAAGTGCTCCGAGATTACGCGCCGCATTGGCTCATTATCGACGCGCCTGCTGGCTTGCACGGCGAAGCGCTGACTGATTTGGTGAAAACCGCTGATGCGGTGCTCGTACCCAAAAAAAAA
>JAAFHR010000490.1 GCA_013298455.1 Betaproteobacteria bacterium
ACTTCGTTGGGCTTGATTGGGTTCTCTCTCGCCACACGCCTCTCCATGCCGCCAGCACCCTCACCCCAACCCTCTCCCGCTCGCGGGAGAGGGGGTATTCCCGAACAAAGCAAGATGGAAGAGAGCTCCCTTCTCCCGCAGGCGGGAGAAGGGTTGGGGATGAGGGTGTCACCGCTAGCAGAGCAATGCGGGCATCACGAAACCACTTCGTTGGGCTTGATTGGGTTGTCTCTCGGCACATGCCTCTCCATGCCACCAGCACCCTCACCCCAACCCTCTCCCGCTCGCGGGAGAGGGGGTAGAACGGGTCTCGCAGAGCATTTTTGTCAGACGTACGCCCGCGTTACCAACTCCGCTACACACGCCGGTTTCGCATGCCCTTCAATCTCAATCGTCACTTCAAACACCGTTTGCACGCCGCCTGCAATCGGCTCGGTGCTGAGCAATTTGAAACGCGCCCTAAGCTTTGAATCGACCTTCACTGGCGCCATAAAGCGAACGCGATTGGTGCCGTAGTTCACGCCCATTTTTACGCCGCTGTAGCTGATCGATAAATTCTTAAAGTACGGCACCAACGACAGCGTTAAAAAGCCATGCGCAATCGTGGTCTTAAAGGGCGATTCGCGTGCTGCGCGCTCGGCATCGAGATGAATCCATTGATGATCGCCCGTGGCATCGGCGAATTGATTGATTCGATCCTGCGTAATGGCGAGCCAATCGGACACGGCGAGCTCTTTGCCAACGTGTTCGGCGAGGGATTCGAGGGCGAGGACAACCATGCTTTTCTCCGTGATTTGCTTGCTATTTTCCGGTCAAAGTTCGCTTCAGCCACGCGATTCGATCCTTGCGAGCCTCGTCGTTCAAGAGCTCGTCGGATTCATACATTTGCCGTGATTTCGGCTGCGATGCGGCGCGAAACAAATCCACTTGTTCGAGCGTTTGCGTCCATGCGTCGGCGCTGCCAAATTGAAAAAACAATTTACTCGGCGCACTCGATCCAATCCAGCGCTCGGGATCAAGCGGTTCAATCGCCGTCAAATAATCCGCCCACTGCGATTTGTCGAACGACTCACGAAACGCCTTGGCGCGCGGCTGCTCCGACACCTGCAACCAGCCGCTCGGCTTGCCCGGCGGGCTGAGCAAAACCGCCGCGTCGACTCGCGCGTCAACGGCTGAGAGCAACACGGCCGCCCAAGCGCCAAAACGATGGCCGACAACAGCTAGCTGCTTCACGTCGAATTCGGGTCGCGTCGCCGCCCAATCGATGGCGCGCCGGGCATTGATCACGGCGCGGCGAATCGCCTCGGCGTCGCCCAGTCGATCCGCTGTTTTCGAGAGATAGGGTTGCTTAAACGGCAGCTCGACCAAGAGCGACGCAATGCCCACTGCAGCGAGCGCCTCGGCCTCTTGCGCAAAACCAGCGCGTTTCACGTCTTGCCCTTCACGGTGCAGCCACAGCACCGTCGGGCGTTTCCCTTTGCCGAGTGGATCAACGACGGTCAGCTCGATCTCCTCACCTTCAGGGGTGGTGAGTTTCCATTCGGTAATGTTGCAGCATTTCGCCTTTTGAAACGTGCCGCCTGAAAGCGCGTTAAGCTTCGAGGGCGCGTAGGCGAGCTGCGCGGCCTGTTCAGCGGGCGCTTTGCCGAGCGCGGTGCCACACGTGGTGCCAAACAGCCCAACGACGGTGAGTGCGAGCAGTCGGTGAAGTGAACTTGTCATCATGAAAGGAATCTTTATCGTTGATCGACTACTGTTCGGTTGAGCGAGCACCCCGCTTAAAACCTAGTTTTTTGAGAGCGAAAAATCATGTTAATCCGCTGCCCTGACATCATTCTGCCATCCGAAATCACCGATGCGTCGCTCTTTCATGGCCGCAGAGATTGGATCAAACAAGCCAGCGCCATGGGCTTGATTGCTGGCCTACCCGCATTGACCGCGTGTTCGGTCGAGGCGCAAGGCATGAAGCTCGCGGGCGTAAAACCCAATCCGCAATACGTGGTGCCCGACGAAAAAATCAACAAAGCCGAAGACTTCAAAAACTACTGCAATTTCTACGAATTTGGCACTGACAAATCCGATCCGCCGGTGATGGCGAAGGCGCTCAAAACGCGTCCTTGGACGGTGGCGGTCGAAGGCGAAGTCAACAAGCCGCAAGTGTTCGACATCGACGCGCTTTACAAGCTTGCGCCGCTCGAAGAGCGTGTGTATCGATTCCGCTGCGTTGAGGCTTGGTCGATGGTGGTGCCATGGGTGGGCTTCTCCTTGTCTGAACTCATCAAACGCGTTGAGCCGCGCGGCAACGCGAAGTACGTTGAATTCGTCACACTCGCTGACAAAGCAACCATGCCCGGGCTTCGCTCGTCGGTGCTCGATTGGCCCTACGTTGAGGGGCTCCGGATGGACGAAGCGATGCATCCGTTAACGCTGTTGACGCTCGGTGCATACGGCGAAATGCTGCCAAATCAAAACGGCGCGCCAGTTCGGATGGTCGTACCGTGGAAATACGGTTTCAAGAGCGGCAAGTCGATTGTCAAGATTCGCTTCGTGGAGAAAGAGCCGAAAACTGCGTGGGTCAAGTCGGGTCCGAGTGAATACGGGTTCTATTCCAACGTGAATCCAACGGTTGATCATGCTCGCTGGAGCCAA
>JAAFHR010000493.1 GCA_013298455.1 Betaproteobacteria bacterium
CGACGCTAGTGATCGCCAAACGCCGCAAGCCACCCCCCGTCAAGATCACAATCCGACCTGCGACCACCGACGATGCAGATGCTTTCGCCGCCGTCTTTGCCGCACGCGGCGCATCCAACGGCACGTTGCAACACCCCTACACCTCGTCAGACATTTGGCACACCCGGTTGTCGAGCCACACCACGACGCGGCAGGTCATGTTCGCCGCGCTGGTCAATGGCAAAGTCGTGGGCAATGCGGGCGTGCATCCGGTGTCTGACAATCCACGGCAACGGCATGTGTGTGGCCTCGGGCTTGCGGTGATTGATTCGTATCAGAGCCGCGGCGTCGGTCGTGCGCTGATGAACGCTTGTTTAGATTTCGCTGATCATTGGGCCAACTATCCGCGCGTCGAATTGACCGTGCATGCCGACAACACCCGCGCAATCAAGCTCTATGAATCGCTCGGTTTCGTCATCGAAGGTAGACATCGCGATTTTTCGTTTCGTGAGGGTGGCTATGTGGATGCGCTGTTTATGGGGCGATTGAGCGGGGCGCTCGACCACGCTTAGCGGTTGGCAAACCGTTTTTCGGCCCAGATTTCGCAGGCGAATCAGATTCCTAAGCGCTGCCGCAAGGACCGACTCAATCTAAGACCTCTGCACAACTGCCGACTGAGCGCAAATTTGGCCCAACTCGTCATTCCCGCGCAGGCGGGAATCCATGGTGAATTGAGCAAAATCAATCACTTGGAACATGGCTTTTCATCGACGATAGATTCCCGCCTTCGCGGGAATGACGGAAATGAGAGTTGTGCAGAGGTCTTAATCTGTGAACGCTGCGCCTGCTCACAAACCTAGCGCGTCACGATGGGAAACGTGCCGGTCGATTTATCAATCAGCCGCAGAAACGCTACTAGATCAAGTTTCGAACCACTCGTTTTGAGCTCGTCAGAGAGCAGCATGTCCTTCGCCCCAGCGGTACCAGCAACGACCTTCACCAATACCGGACGAGTCAAGCGAATTCCAGCGCTTGCGTCGTTTGCGGGCGCTGAGGACTTGACGTGCAACACCGAGTTTTCGAGCGTGAGCACGAAGCTCTCGTTGGTATCCGTCAATTCCAGATTGATTTTGAGCGACTTGCCTTCGGCGTTGGGGCCGTTGATCGAGGCGGCGATGGCCTCTAAGAAACGCTCTGTTGGCACGTAGGCGAGCATGTCGATGGCGTTGGCTTTGCTCACGCCTTTGCTCGGCGGGCCTTCTCGGAGCTCCATCGCGCCAGTCAAATAGGCATTGCGCCACGTGGCGGCCTCACTCATATAGCCCATCTGCTCAAACGCTTGCGCCAACAGCGATTTGGCCTCGGCGTTGTTACTGTCACTCACCACCGCATGATTGGCGAGCTCGGCGGCCCATCGAAAATCGCCAGCTGCGAGCGCACTTCGAGTGGCGGCCATCAGTTTGTCTGCGCCGATGAGCGCCACGTAGCGCTTGGCCGCTTCAACGGGCGGATAGGGATTCAAGTTCACTGGATTGCCGTCGTAGAAGCCCAAGTAAAACTGATACACAGCCTTGACGTTGTGCCGCAGATCGCCGTAGTAGCCGCGGGCAGCCAAGGTTTTTTCGAGCGCGGCGGGCAGCTTGATTTGCTCCGCAATGTCTCGCGGGCCAAGGCCTTGATTCATCAACCGAACCGTTTGATCGTGGGTGTATTTGTAAACATCGCGATGCGCGGCGATGAAACTTTTGATCTTGGCGTTACCCCAAATCGGTTGATTGTGTTGACCGATGTAGATTTCGGTGTCGCCCAGACTGTCGATCGCTTGCTGCAAATACTTTGACCATAAGAGCGCATCGCGCGCTTTCGCGCCGCGAATCGGCAGCAGGTTGTGCATCGTCTGCGCCAAAATTTCCGCGCCGTTGTAGAGCTTTTTCGAGGGAATCGAAAAGGTCATTTCAGCCGGGCATTCGGCACCGGGGACGTTGTTGAACACGAAATCTACGCCGTCAATGTTGAGCGCTTGATTGCTGCGAACGATGAGCTCTGTGGGCGGCAAAATACCCACCGCACCATAGACGACGTCTTTGCCGAGGCCCGTGTCGATGTTGCCCGTAGCGCTTCGCGGCAAGTTCTTGCCAAACTGATACATCGAGCGCCGCCCCATCGCCGTGCCGACCATCACGTTTTCGCTGGTCGCCTCTTCCATGAAGCCCCAGGATGCAACGATGGGCAACTTTCGCGCCTTAGCGTCATCAGCCGCCAGCACAGCCAACACGCCACCGAAATGATCGACGTGAGCGTGGGTGAACACTACGGCGCTCACCGGCTTGTTGCCCAAATGCTTGCGGGCGAACTCAAGCGCGAATGCGGCGGATTCCTTGGCCGAGAGTGGATCGACCACGATGAAACCGCTCTTGCCTTCGATGATCGTCATGTTGGCGATATCAAAGCCCCGGAGTTGCCACACACCATCGGTTACTTTGAACAAGCCGATTTGCGCATTGAGTTGGGCGTGTCGCCATAGCGCGGGGTGAGCCGAAGCAGGCGCGGCGGTCTCCAAAAAGCCGAATGCGTCGAAGTCTTTGAGCACCGCGCCGTCAGCCGCTAGCAGCTTGCCGTTGGGTCGTGCGATGAATCCACGCTTGGCGTCT
>JAAFHR010000499.1 GCA_013298455.1 Betaproteobacteria bacterium
GGTCAGAGGTCACCTCAACGCTCGTGATCGTGACCCCTTTCACGCGGGGATCACGAACTTCGAGCGCGAGCATCTGAGCGAGTTCGCGTTGAACCTGCTCAGACACGCGCAGTGCACGTTGTGAGAAGCCTTGTTTCATGCGGCCTACAGCGTGCGCTGAACCTCAACGATTTCGTAGGCTTCCAGTCGATCACCCTCTTGAATGTCGTTGAAGTTTTTGAGCGAGAGACCACATTCGTAGTTCTCTTTGACTTCTTTGACATCGTCTTTGAAGCGCTTCAGAGAATCGAGCTCGCCTGACCAGACGACTACGTTGTCTCGGAGCAAACGAATGAGCGAGCCACGTTTGATCAAGCCTTCGAGCACGTAGCAACCGGCAATCGCGCCGACCTTCGAGATGCGGAACACCTGACGAATTTCGACCAAGCCGAGCGCGCTTTCTTTCTGCTCGGGTGTGAGCATGCCGGAGAGCGCGTTTTTCACATCATCAACGGCTTCGTAAATGATGTCGTAGTAGCGAATCTGCACGCCATCGTTTTCCGCCAGTTTGCGGGCCGTGGCGTCGGCACGCACGTTGAAGCCGATGATGATCGCTTTTGACGCAACCGCCAAATTGACGTCGCTCTCTGTGATCGCACCCACGGCGCTGTGCACGACCTGCACCTTGACCTCGTCGGTCGAGAGCTTGGCGAGCGCATGAGCCAGACCTTCGTAAGAGCCTTGAACGTCAGCCTTGATGATGAGCGGCAATTGCTTGGCCGCCGTTTCACCCATGCTGGCAAAGGCGTTTTCAAGTTTCGACGCTTGCTGTTTCGCGAGTTTGACTTCGCGGAATTTACCCTGACGGAACAGCGCGATTTCGCGGGCTTTGCGCTCGTCGCCGAGCACCAGCATGTCGTCACCCGCACCGGGAACATCCGACAAGCCTTGAATCTCAACCGGAATTGCAGGGCCAGCCGTGACAATGTTTTTGCCGTCTTCATCGCTCATGGCGCGAACACGACCAAACACCGAGCCAGCGAGCACCATGTCGCCGCGCTTCAAAGTACCGCTGGTGACGAGCACCGTTGCAACCGGGCCGCGGCCCTTGTCCAAACGGGCTTCGATGACGATGCCGCGCGCTGGCACATCGACCGCAGCTTTGAGCTCCAACACTTCAGCTTGCAACAGAATAGTTTCGAGCAGTTGATCGATGCCTTGCCCCGTCAGCGCGGACACCGGAACGAAAATCGCTTCGCCGCCGTACTCTTCGGGCACCACGCCTTCGGTGACCAATTCCTGCTTCACGCGCTCTTGGTTGGCGCCTTGTTTGTCGATCTTATTGACGGCGACGATGATCGGCACACCCGCGGCTTTTGCGTGAGCAATCGCCTCTTTGGTTTGCGGCATTACGCCGTCGTCCGCAGCCACGACAAGAATCACGATATCGGTGACCTTTGCGCCGCGAGCACGCATGGCGGTAAACGCCTCGTGGCCCGGTGTGTCGAGGAAGGTGATGATGCCCTTGGGCGTTTCAACGTGATACGCGCCGATGTGCTGGGTGATGCCACCGGCCTCGCCGCTGGCTACTCGCGCGCTACGAATCCGGTCTAGGAGCGACGTTTTACCGTGGTCGACGTGACCCATGATGGTGACCACCGGCGGACGCGTAATGCGGTTGGCGTCGTTGGCGTCATCGTTTTCCTCGGTCAAGGCTGCATCCGGATTGTCATCCTTTGCAGCGATGGCAACGCGCCCCATTTCCTCAACGAGAATCATGGCGGTATCGCGATCTAGCACTTGATTGATGGTGACCATTTGGCCCATCTTCATCATGTTTTTGATCAGCTCAGCGGCCTTTACGGACATCTTGTGAGCGAGTTCGCCCACGGTGATGGTTTCGGGCACCAAAATCTCTTTCGGCGTTGCGTCGACCTGCTCGACCGGTTGAGCACTGCGATTGCTGTCGCCATGACGCCCTTTGCCGCCCTTACCACGGCCTCCGCCAGCCTTCCAGCCCTCGGTGCCAGTTGCGGCCTCTGGCGCAGCGTCTCCGCGCGTTTTCATGACCTTTTTGCGGGCGGCGTCTTCCTGCCAAGCGCCGACTTTCTTTTCGCCCGGCTTGAGCGTTTTGGCAACGACGCCGTCTTTGGCCGTTTTAACGCCGGGTTTCGCGGGGCGGTGCAACGTGGTGTCAGCGGGCTTCGGTTTGGGCGTCAGGTCAACGCGTTCACCGATTTGTGGACGCGGCGCACTGGGTGCCGCGGCTACTGACGGGGCAGCGGCTGCGACAGGCGCAGCGGGCGTGGCAGGCGCCGCGGACGTGACAGCAGCCGGAGGCGTCGCTTTCGGGGCGAACGCTCTAGCGCCAATCATCGGTTTCACTGCGGCCGTTGCGGTGGCACTTGATGCCGCGTCCGCCGGTGCAGACTCAGCCGATGGAGCTGCGGAGGTTGCGCTTGGCGGCGTGGCCGGCACAACCTCGGCAGGCGCCGCAGCAGCGGTGTCGGTGGGCATCACGGGGTCGTCTGATTTCGAAGCCGCAGGCTTGGAGCGTGCTGCCTTTTCAGCGAGCGCCTTTTCCTGTGCTTCGCGA
>JAAFHR010000494.1 GCA_013298455.1 Betaproteobacteria bacterium
CCGCAAATGCTCGAGCGGCTGAAGAGCTGGCCGCGCTCAACGCCATGCGCATCAGCCACGGCCAAAGCGATCCCGTCGCTCGCCACGATTGGCATTTTTACGCTGAGAAAGTCAGAAAGACGCGCTACAACCTTGACGACTCCGAGACCAAGCCCTACTGCGAATTGAATGCAATGCTCTCCGCCGCGTTTGACTGCGCGGGCAAACTCTTCGGGCTCAGTTTCGTTGAGCGTCACGACGTGACGCTCTACCACCCCGACGTTCGGCTGTTTGAAGTGAAGGATGCCAGCGGCGCGATCAGCGGCATTTTCCTGTCGGACAACTTCGCACGCCAAGGCAAAAATGGTGGCGCGTGGATGAGCTCGTATCGCGCGCAATCGCGTGACGCCAACGGCAACATCATCCCAATCATCGCCAATCACAACAATTTCGCGAAGGCGCCAGCGGGCCAGAAAACCTTGCTCACGCTCGATGATGTGCGCACGCTATTTCATGAGTTTGGCCACGGGCTACACGGGCTTCTCTCAAACGTGCATTACAAAGAGCTCTCAGGCACTAACGTGCTTAGGGATTACGTGGAATTGCCGTCGCAACTTTTCGAGCATTGGGCGTTTCATCCGACGGTGTTGGCAAGCTTTGCGCGGCACTACCAAACCAACGAACCCATGCCGCAATCGCTCATCGATCGCATTCGTGAAGCCGAGCATTTCAATGCAGGATTTCAGACGGTTGAATACACGTCGTCGGCGCTCATCGACATGGCGCTGCATGCGCAATCAAACTATGACAACTTCGATTTGGTCGCCTTCGAAAACGCAGAACTATCGCGGCTCGGTGCCCCCAAAGAAATCCCGCCACGCCATCGCGTGCCGCACTTCACCCACGTCTTCTCAGGCGACGGCTATGCGGCGGGCTATTACGTATATCTGTGGGCAGAAGTACTCGATGCTGATGCATTTGACGCGTTTACCGAAACGGGCGATGCGTTCGACGCAGCCACTGCGGGGCGCCTAAAAAAGTACGTGTACGCCGCCGGAAACTCCATCGAGCCGCAAGAGGGCTACGTTGCCTTTCGCGGCCGAAACGCAGCGGTGGAACCGATGCTTCGTGGGCGGGGATTGTTGGCTGAGAGCGCGGGAAATTGAGTTGGCGCAAGGCCGCAAAGTAGCGTCTCAACTCTCGCTGAGCGCTTTCTCGTAAAACATCAGCTCAGAAATCGCAACAAAACCGAGTTTTTGGAGAATCGTTAAGCTCTCGGCGCTGGCTTCAACGGACAAATACTTCGCACCGCGATTCATGGCGGAGTTGGCGCGCTCGGCAACGAGTGAGGTGTAGACGCGTTGGCCGCGCCATGGCGTTTTCGTTGTGCCGCCACAGAGCAGCGCGAACTGCGCGCCGACTTGATGAAACATATAGCCCGATGAAACTGGTTCTTCGTCTGGGGCGAAGGCCGCGAAAAACACAACGTTGGGATCACCACGATGAAGAATGGAGCGGTAGTCATCGACGTAGCGCGAATTGGGCTCATCTGGCCAAACGTGATTCCAGATGTCGAGATAGGCGTCCATCGATTCGGGTGTTTGTAGTTCGCGAATGCGGAGCTTTGTTGGATGCAGTTGCGCCTGCTCTAGGATCGTCTCGACCGGTGCCACCATTAGCGTAGACGGATCGTTTTCGTCAAATCCATCAGCGATCAGCTGGGCGCGCAGCGCGCTTGATGGCGTGTCGTGCTCGTAAACTTTCCAGATCAACACCTTGGCTTTGTCACGTGCGTCTGCCGTTTCGCGAGCAACGATTTCAGCAATACGCGCTTGCGAAAACTGATGCCACAGAATGTAGCGAAGACTGCCAGTGAGCGAGGTGTAGCGCGCCGTTTCGGTCGCGAATTCACGGGCGTAACCAGCAACGTGTGAGTCACGCCGCATCACTACGTCGTACAACGCTCGAAGCTCAGCGGCGATCACATCCATTCCTCGCGCCGCTTCGCCACTCGATACATCACGCCCGCACAGACGAAGCAGACGGCGTCGAACAGAAAGATGAGCGGCACCGCCAGCAATCGCGCTGTTTCGGTGTCAACTTTGATGGGTGGTGCGAAATACATGCCGACCAATTGAATCGTTGGAATCGCGGCCAGGAGCACGGCGGCGATGTAGCCGAGCTTCGGTTTTTTCGTGATGAAAAATGCGATCACACAAGCGATCATCGCCAACAAACCTAGGTTCATCAGCGCGTCGATGAGTTTCGCGAGCGACACGCCAACTACATCACGCTATAGACCGGTCCGCCGCCGCTTTCGGGCGTGACCCAATGGATATTTTGCAGCGGGTCTTTGATGTCGCAGGTTTTGCAGTGCACGCAGTTTTGCGCGTTGATCTGCAATCGCTTCGAGCCCGCGCCCGCATCGGAATCGACGTATTCGTAAACGCCCGCCGGGCAATAGCGCGATTCGGGGCCTGCGTATCTCGCGAGGTTGTGTTTCACGGGAATTGATGCATCACGCAGCTGCAGGTGCGACGGCTGATTTTCCTCGTGATTGGTATTGGATAGAAACACCGAGGTGAGTTTGTCGAACGAGATCACGCCATCGGGTTTTGGATACGCGATCTGTGGCATTTGATCGG
>JAAFHR010000495.1 GCA_013298455.1 Betaproteobacteria bacterium
GCCGATTAGATTGGTGGTGGTTTCGTGGCCGGCGTTGAGAATGAAAATGCAGTTTTGTAAGAGCTCCGATTCGCTGAGTTGATCGCCTGCTTCGCCTTGAATGAGCCGCGTTAAAACATCAGTGGCGGGATCGCCAGGCTGCATGCGGCGCGCGGCGACGAGGCCGCGCAAATACGCAGTAAATTCGCTCACCGCGCGATTGCCACGCTCCAATTGTTCGGCGCTCAGCGTAGGCTCAAGCGCCCCCAAGATGGCGAGCGACCAATCGCGAAGCGGGGCGCGTTCAGCGTGCGGCACATTGAGTAAATTGCCGATGACTTCAATCGGAATCGCCGCCGCGAAATGCCCGATCAAATCAACATCGCTTCGATGGGAAAGCTCGTCTAACAGCCGATCCACCAGCTCGATCAACGATGCATGCATCGATTCCACCGCCCGTTGCGATAGCGCACCGATGATGAGTTTACGAACCCGCGTGTGCAGCGGCGGGTCGTTGAACACGAGGCTCGTTGTGTGATGCTCGAAGAGCGGCGAATCACCGTACTTCGGGAAAAACTCTGCTTTTTTGTCGGATGAAAAAGTGATCGGGTCTTTGTAGACCTGCAAGCAATCGGCGTAACGCGTCAAGAGCACCGAGCCGTCGGGCATGCTCCGAACTGGGTCAAGGGATCTAAGCGCAGCGTAGTACGGATACGGGTCGCGATAGAAATCAGCTGGCAGGCGGCGCAGGTCAAATTCGTTGACCACAGCCTGTTCAATGACGCTAGGAGAAGTTGACACCATAGGGCTGTATTCTCGCGCTTTGAGGGTGTTGCGGCGTGCTCCAGCGTCGTCATTCCCGCGAAGGCGGGAATCCATCGTGGATTTACAGCACTCGTCGATTGAGCTGAATTCCTCTGCGGCCATGGATTCCCGCCCGAGCGCAGCGAGGTTTATCCTGAGCTGGCCGAAGGGTGGGAATGACGATCAGATCAACTCGCCGCAATCCAATCGGTTGCGACGAAACAAAGGATTGAACGTGATATTGAGGGTGAAGCGATGAAAGTGTTGGAGAGCCTAGCGCGAGCCTGCGCTGTGATTGCCGGCGTGTTGCTGGTGGCGATTACGTTGATGACGGTCTACAGCGTCATCGGGCGTGATTTTTTTGGCAAGGCCCTCACGGGCGATTTCGAGATCACGGCAGTGCTCACGGGTGCGGCGATTGCGCTTTTTTTGCCCTATTGCCAACTGCGCCGGGGCAACATCATCGTTGATTTTTTCACGGCGAAGGCAAGCGAATCTACGCAGGCTAAGTTAGACCGTTTCGGCGCGTTTTTGCTCGCGGTGATGATGGCGCTGTGCGCATGGCGCGCCACGCTCGGCGGTATCAGCGCCTTTAAGAGCAATTCCGGCACCATGATGCTGGGTTTTCCTGAATGGATTGTGTATTGCTTCATCGTGCCCGGTTTAGCGCTCACGGCGGCGATTGCGCTGATGCAAGCGGTTCGCGGTTTTGTCAAGGTTGAAGGCGAAGAGGTGCTGCAATGACTGGCATCACTTTAGCGTTGGTAATTTTTGCCATCATGCTCGTGCTGATGGCTATTCGCGTGCCGATCAGCGTGTCGATGTTTGTGGCGGGCGTGATCGGCTACGTTTCGCAAACGGGTTGGCTGCCTCTGGCCAACTTTTTGAATTCGCAGTCGTATGCGCGGTTTGCGAGCTACGATTTATCGGTGATTCCGCTCTTTATTTTGATGGGCCATTTCGCCACGCAGGGCGGTCTGTCGCGTGCGCTGTTTCAGTTCGCAGCGGGCGTGATGGGGCGCTTTAAGGGTGGTCTTGCGATGGCGGCGGTGTTTGCTTGCGCCGCGTTTGGCGCGATTTGTGGGTCGTCCGTGGCTACGGCGGCTACGGTCACGTCAGTCGCCTTGCCCGAGATGAAACGCCACGGCTATTCCGGTCGTTTGGCAACGGCAACACTCGCCGCCGGTGGCACGCTGGGAATTTTGATTCCGCCCTCTGTGGTGTTGGTGATCTATGCCATTTTGACCGAGCAAAACATCGCTAAGCTTTTCGCTGCCGCGATGATTCCCGGCATCATCGCGATGTTTGGTTACATGCTGGCGATTGCGATTTACGTGCGTTTGGTACCCGGCCATGCACCAGAAAACGATCACGTGGCAGGTACCAACATCAAAGAAGCGATGCTCGGCGTTGGGCCGATTGCGGTGATTTTTTTGGTGGTGTTTGGCGGCATCTACGGCGGGTTTTTCACACCGACCGAGGGTGCCGGCATCGGTGCGTTTTGCACCTTCATCGCAGCCATCGCCAAACGCGAAATGACCTGGGCGAAATTCAAAACTTGCTTCTACGCCACGGCTGAAAGCTCGGCGATGATCTTCATGATCTTTTTGGGCGCAGATTTGATGAACTCAGCGCTCGCCTTGACGCAGGTGCCCAATCAGCTCGCGGCCGCCGTCGGCGCAATGGGGCTGCCACCGCTCATGGTGATCGCTGCGATTTTGATTTTCTACGTGGTGCTCGGCTGCGTGATGGATGAGCTATCGATGATCTTGCTCACGATTCCGATTTTCTTTCCAATGGTGATGGGCTTGAAGCTCGGATTAACGCCT
>JAAFHR010000496.1 GCA_013298455.1 Betaproteobacteria bacterium
CCGTAGGTTCGCAAATCCATTTTGTGCGCATTCAACGGTTTGGCGTTCAGAGCGCGGTGCTTGAGCGATTCAGCGCTTTCGGCTTCGTGCAGCAACACCAATACGCCCGCCTCGGCTTGTTGCAAACGGGCGAGCGCTTTCGGCACACTCCATGAATGCACCCAGTTGTCGGCGTCAAACGCGTCGATCACCGAGAGCGGTTGATGCACACGAACTAGCGTTTCAACGTCAGCCGTTGGTGTGCCTTTGACGAGCGCCAAGTGCGTCGCGTCGGTCATTTTTTCGCGGAACACTTTGAGCGTGAACACGCCCTGCGCGGTGGTAATCGGCCGCTCGCCAACGCACTCAACCAGCGCTTCCTGAGCCGCACGATACTGAATCAAATCGGTGATTGCGCCAATCTTCAAGCCGTGCTCTTTGGCGAAAACAAGCAAATCCGGCAGCCGCGCCATCGTGCCGTCGTCTTTCATGATTTCGCAAATGACAGACGCTGGCGTGAGCCCCGCCATGCGCGGCAAATCACAACCAGCCTCAGTGTGCCCCGCACGCATCAACACGCCGCCAGGTTGTGCCATGATCGGGAAAATGTGCCCGGGCTGAACGATATCGGCGGGCTTGGCGTTAAACGCGACCGCTGTTTGCACCGTACGCGCACGATCCGCAGCGGAAATCCCGCTGGTCACGCCCTCGGCCGCCTCAATCGAAATCGTAAAGTTGGTGCCGAAACCCGATTTGTTCGCGCTGGTCATCAGCGGAATCGCAAGCTGTTGGCAGCGCTCTTTGGTGAGCGTCAAGCAAATCAGCCCGCGCCCATGCTTCGCCATAAAATTGATCGCCTCAGGCGTCACGAAATCGGCTGCAAGCACCAAATCGCCCTCGTTCTCGCGATCCTCCTCATCCACCAAAATCACCATCCGCCCAGCCTTGAGCTCGGCGATGATTTCCGGCACCGAAGACAACACCGATTCCGACGGCGCGACGTTTGGAGGCACAACTTTCAGATTTGACATGACAAAGAGCGAATCTCGTGGAGATATCCAGATTTTAACTGTCGTTTGGGTCCCCGCGAACTGAGTACTGCCGCGCGGCGCTAAACTTTGGCTTTGCTTCCGCGTAGCGGCGACTCATGATCTGTTCATACAAAGTGCACTCCATCACCCGCTTCCCAGCGCATGTTCTGCTGGGTGCTTGCATCACCCTACTAAGTAGCGCGGTACCGGCGCAGCTCCTCACAGAGGTCGGAAGTATGACTCGCGGCAAGTTAGGGCATACGGCAATCTTGCTCGATACCGGCAAAGTACTCGCGACCGGCCCCGATGGACATGCGGAGCTTTTCGATCCGGCCAGCAATACTTGGGCCGCGACGAGCGCTATGTCGATAGGCAGCCGTCGCCACAATGCCGTAAAACTGGGCGACGGACGAGTGTTAATCATTGGAGGGGAAATTAGCCTCGGCACGCTCGACTCGTTCGGTCAACCCGCTTACGGCTCAATCACTGACCGCGCTGCTACTTACGCCTCAGGCACTGGGAGCTGGACTACACAGCCCAATCTGAATAACGCCCGGACCGACAGCGCCATGGTCACGCTGAACAACGGCGACGCGTTGGTAATAGGCGGAAGAACCTCGGGCGAAGGCGCGAGCGCGCTAAGGTTGGCGTCCACGGAACGCTTCAACACAGTGGCCAATGCTTGGTCGGCGGGCCCAACGTTGCCGTCCGAGCGCTCGGGCCACGCCGCGCTAACACTCAGCAACGGCGATGTACTGGTCTTTGGCGGTTTTGATACCAGCGGCGCCCCCACGGACTCATGCTTCAAGCTGCCCGATGCTGGCACCGTTTGGGCAGCTTGCCAACCTCTGCCCAGTGCTCGAGCCAATTTTTCTGCAACGATGCTCATCGATGGCCGGGTTCTGGTCTACGGTGGTGCGCAAACCGCTGGCTTTGAGCCAATCTACAACCCGCAGTCCAACACGTGGGAGTCATCTCCGTTGCAGTCAAGCCTCAATGGACAAGTTGGTGTCACGCCGCGAAACGCTCGAACAGCCATTACTTGGAGCGAAGCTCCCTTGGCTAGCTACAGCGTGCAAGGCAATGGCCCGCCAACGCTCCAAGCTGCACGTCTGCAGTATTTACTCAGCAGCCACTCTGCCCAGGTTTCGCCCGCTTTGCTGCTGGCCGCCCCAACCTCAACCGTTCTGCCTAATGGCAAAGTACTTATCTCGGGGGGCTTTAGAAGCTACCGCACCTACGCGTCTTTGGGCACTTTTCACTTTGCGCTGCCGTCAAATAAAGCGTACTTGCTCGACACCGGTAGGCTGCCGAGCACTACGTCACTGATAAATACGAACGGCCGTCTGCCTTGGCGGCCACAAGCGGGTGACCGCTACCCCGTTCAAGTCGCCGCGTTCAGCACACTCCCTGGCCTGCCAAACCCAAGTGGCTCAATTGTCGTCACTGACGGCACGTCCGATTGCACCGCCTCGGCTGCCAACGTAGGTTGCCTGCTTACAACTGCCGTCACAGGTACAAAATCCTACATGGTGTCTTATGCGGGCGACGTAGACTTCCTGCCTTCTACGAGCAACTTTTCACACACACCAGGGTCGCTA
>JAAFHR010000501.1 GCA_013298455.1 Betaproteobacteria bacterium
CACTTCGATCACTGCGTGCGCGCTGGCGATGGCCATCGGGTTGCCCGCGTACGTACCACCCAAGCCACCGGGTGCGGGCGCATCCATGATTTCGGCGCGGCCGGTGACGGCTGAGAGCGTCATGCCACCCGCCAATGATTTCGCGATGGTTGTCAGATCGGCATACACGCCGTCTTCAGCGAAATGCTCCATTGCAAAGAGCTTGCCTGTGCGACCGAAGCCACTTTGCACTTCGTCAGCAATCATCAAAATGCCGTGCTCATCGCAGAGCTTTCGAAGCCACTTGACGGCTTCACGCTGGATAACGTTAAAGCCACCCTCGCCCTGAATCGGCTCGAAAATAATCGCTGCAACGCGAGACGGCTCGATTTCCGATTTGAAAATCAAATTCACCGCTTTTTTCACCTCGTCCAAGCTCGCGCAGTGGCACGGGAACGGCGCGTGATAAATCTCTGGCGGGAATGGGCCAAATCCAATTTTGTAAGGCGCAACTTTTCCGGTGAGCGCTGCGGCGAACAAACTGCGACCATGGAACGCGCCCGCAAACGCAATCACGCCGCTACGCTTGGTCGCTGAGCGCGCGATTTTCACTGCGTTTTCCACGGCCTCAGCGCCCGTAGAAAACAGCGCGGTTTTCTTGGGGAAAACGCCCGGCGTGAGCGCATTCAATTTCTCGGCCAACGAGATATAGCTCTCGTAGGGAACAACTTGATAGCAGGTGTGCGTGAAGCGCTCTAGCTGCGCTTGCATGGCAGCAACGAGTTTCGGATGCCGATGCCCGGTGTTTAACACTGCGATTCCACCCGCGAAATCGATAAAGCGACGGCCTTCAACATCCCACAATTCGGCGTTTTCAGCGCGATCCGCGAAGAAGCTCGCCATCACCCCCACGCCGCGTGGCGTGGCGGCGGCTTTGCGCAGCATTAGGTTTTCGTTCATCGATTGCTTCATGATGGTGGCTCCAATAGATCAGTCGACCATCTTAGCGAGCAAATACGCGCTTGCCAAGGCAACATAAAATATTGGCATGACTACGTACCTCTCCACGCGCGGCCATCCAGCGCGGCAAAATTATTCACAAGTGTTGCTCTCTGGGCTTGCCGAAGACGGCGGGCTCATGCTGCCCGCCACGCTTCCAAAAATCACCGATGCAGAGCTCTCCGCTTGGCGCGGACTCCCCTACGCAGCGCTCGCAAATGCTGTGCTTCGAAAATTCATCGCGACCGACGATATCGATGCCCAAACGCTGCAGCGCCTGACCGCTGATGCCTACACCGAAGCGGTGTTCGGCAGCGCTGAAATCACACCGCTGCATTCGCTCCAATCATTCGCAGCAGGGCTCCATTTGCAAGCGCTCTCCAACGGCCCGACGCTTGCTTTCAAAGACATGGCGATGCAGCTTTTGGGTCGCTTGTTTGAGTTCGAACTCGCTCGAAAAAACGCAACCCTCAACATCCTCGGCGCCACGAGCGGCGACACCGGAAGCGCCGCCGAATATGCGATGCGTGGCCGCAAAGGTGTGAACGTTTTCATGCTCTCGCCAGCCGGTCGAATGAGCGCATTTCAGCGAGCGCAGATGTATTCGCTGCAAGAGAAAAACATTCACAACATTGCCGTGGAAGGCGTGTTTGATGATTGCCAAGACATCGTCAAAGCCGTCTCCAACGATCTATCGTTTAAACACACACACAACATCGGCACGGTGAATTCCATCAATTGGGGGCGCATCTCAGCGCAAGTTGTTTACTACGTTCGTGGCTATTTGTCGGCCACCACCTCGAACGCGCAAAAGGTTTCGTTTGCCGTGCCATCGGGCAATTTCGGCAACATTTTGGCAGGGCATATCGCTCGTGAAATGGGCGTGCCGATTGATACGCTCGTGCTCGCCACGAACGAAAACAACGTTCTTGCTGAATTCTTCCAAACGGGCGTATATCGGCCGCGTCCGAGCAAAGAAACCTTTGAAACTTCGTCGCCGTCGATGGACATTTCCAAAGCGTCCAACTTCGAACGCTTCGTGTTTCATCTGTTTAACGGCGACGCAGCGCGCGTCAAAGCGCTGTGGACCGAGGTCGATCAAGGCCGCTCATTTGACGTGTCGCAAACCCTCGAATTTAAAGGGCTACGTGAACGATTTGGCATCGTTTCTGGCACCAGCAAGCATGAAAATCGCTTGCAAACTATCAAATCGGTTTACGAAAAAACCGGGCGATTGATTGACACGCACACCGCCGACGGCGTGAAGGTTGCAATCGATCACATCAAACCCGGCGTGCCGATGCTGGTGCTCGAAACGGCGCTGCCTGTGAAGTTCGCTGAGACGGTAAAGCAGGCGGTCGGCTTCGAGCCGCCGCTGACCGCTGAACAAGAAGCGATGATGAAATTGCCGCAGCGAGTGGTGCAAATCAAACCGGATGTGCGGCGCGTGAAAGAGATCATCGCGGCGGGGTAGTCTGAGTCAATGACGGCGTTTATGCGCCCCCGTTCGCCCTGAGCTTGTCGAAGGGCTGTATGCACTCCACCCACCCTTCGACAAGCTCAGGGCGA
>JAAFHR010000005.1 GCA_013298455.1 Betaproteobacteria bacterium
GCCTCTCTGGCGGCGTGGATTCCGCTGTCACCGCCCATTTGCTCAAGGAGCAAGGCCATGACGTGCTCGGCATCTTCATGAAAAACTGGGAAGATGACGACAACAGCGAATACTGCTCAACGCGCGAAGATTTGGTCGATGCGGTGAGCGTGGCCGATCACTTGGGGATCGACATCGAAGTGGTGAATTTCGCCACGGAATACAAGGATCGGGTGTTCACGTATTTCCTGGCGGAATACCAAGCAGGGCGCACGCCCAACCCAGATGTGCTCTGCAACACCGAAATCAAATTCGCGGCGTTTTTGGATCACGCGATGCGGCTCGGCGCAGACAAAATCGCGACTGGGCATTACGCGGGTGTTCGCCAAGGCGCTGACGGCAAATTCGAGCTGTTGAAAGGCGATGACGATTCAAAAGATCAGTCGTATTTTCTGCACCGTTTGAATCAAGCGCAGCTCGCCAAGGCGATGTTTCCGCTCGCCAATCTGCCCAAAAGCGAGGTGCGCGAGATTGCCAAAAAAGTAGGCATTCCAAACTTTGCAAAGAAAGATTCCACCGGCATTTGCTTCATCGGCGAGCGGCCGTTTCGCGAATTTTTGGAACGCTATTTACCGAAAAAACCGGGCAAGATGATTACGCCCGAGGGCGATGTGGTCGGGGCGCATCAAGGCCTCGCCTACTACACGCTCGGTCAGCGTGGTGGTTTGCACATTGGCGGCTCGCGTGAGAGCTCGGGCGAACCTTGGTACGTGGCGGGCAAAGACATGGCAAAAAACACGCTCATCGTGGTGCAAGGCCGCGAGCATGCAGCGCTTCGAAAGCACGACGTGCCGATGCTAAACACGCACTGGATCGGCGCGCTGGAGCCCGCATCGGGAAAGGGTTTCACAGCGGATACCCTATCCGGCTACGGTGCAAAAACGCGCTACCGACAACCCGACGCCGCGTGCGAATTTTTGCCGTCGACGTTGGGCGGAACGCTACGTTTCAGCGAAGGGCAATGGGCGCCCACACCGGGTCAATATGCCGTTTTGTATCAAGGCAAGGTGTGCCTGGGCGGCGGTGTGATTGCGTAGCGTTCGCTACAACGGCGTTGTAGAAACTGTTTCAGCTTTTTGATGATTTGTCCTGCGTTTCGTGGCGTGTGAATCCATGCAAAACGAACATGAAAATTCTGAAATATGCCTGCAACCCCAGATAAATCTTGGCGTTCCGCCAAAAAGCTACTGCGCGAAACACTCAGTTCATGCTAACGTTCAAAATATGAGCCAATCCTCTGATTTCTCTCGCTTTTTACGCTCTGTCGCAGCGCTGTTGCTGCTCACGTTTTCATCGCAAATTTTCGCGGCCGAAGCCATTTTGGTGATCAATCGCGTCGCTGCCGATCAATACGCCGTCGTTCGTGCGCCGGGCACCACGCCGATGGGCAACGACGTGATCATCAAAACTAAGTATTGCCACGAGTATTCTCGCAACGAAGACGCGGTGTTGGTCAGTGCGCAAGACGGTGGCGAGAACGCGCTCTTGTTTGCATCCGGCGCGCAGTGCGAAGTCGTCGGCGTCACCAAAGCGAGTGACCGAAGCTTCAACATCATCGATTTTCTGATTCAAATCGGCTTGATGGCGCTCACCGGAAAAAATCGCGCAACGCCAATGCCCAAGCGCAACTAACGCGCCTCAAATCCTCGTAAAACACCGACCACGTTGTCGCCGATTTCCGCGACCGCGTAGCCGCCTTCCAGCACGAAAAGCGTTGGCAAACCGAGCGACTCGATCAACGCCCCGAGCTTTGGATAGTCCGACGTTTTGAGCGAGAAATGGCTGATCGGATCGCCTTCAAACGTATCAACGCCGAGCGAGACGATGAGCGCATCCGGCGCGTAGCCCCGAACGCGCTGTAGCCCCGTTTCGAGCGCAGCAAACCATGACGCAACGGACGCGCCAGCGGGCAGCGGCAAATTCAAATTGAAGCCCACGCCATCGCCCGCGCCGCACTCGTCGGCATGCCCGAGAAAAAACGGATACTCGGTGATCGGATCGCCGTGAATGCTCACGAAGAGCACGTCGTCCCGCCCATAAAAAATTTCCTGCGTACCGTTGCCGTGGTGATAATCCACATCCAAAATCGCCACGCGCTTGCAGCCAAGATCGAGCAAGCGTTGCGCGGCAATCGCGGCGTTGTTTAAAAAACAATAGCCGCCGAAGAAATCACTGCCCGCATGGTGGCCGGGCGGACGCGTTAAAACGAATGCAGCGCGCTCGCCACTACTGAGCAAATCGGCGCCGGTTAACGCGCAATCGGCACCCGCTCGCGCCGCTGCCCAACTGCCCGAGGTGAGCGGCGTGCCCGAGTCGAAGGAAAACAAACCCATGCGCGCGGCAAAATTTTCCGGCAGCGCGTCACTGCGCATCCCGCGAATCGGCCACACCGAAGGAAACGCATCGCCCGTGCCGCCGAGAGACTGATATTCAGCGTGGGCCCGACGAAGAAACGAAAGATAGCGTGGCGAGTGGACGCGCTCGATGCACGCATCATCGAATGACTTGGGTTGAAGCACGTCGTCAAGCTTCGCCGTTTCAACGGCGCGAAGCACCCAATCCGCACGCTCAACTTTTTCAAACGCGGCAACTTTTTCGCCTCGAAAAAACTCGTGCTCGGCTTGGTGCGCGCGATGCGCTGCGTTGTAGATCGTTTTCATGCGCCGTATTTTGCACGCAGATCAATGCCAATCTGCAGCACACGAGCACGTCAATCAATCATGCGCGCCAGCTTCGAGTAATCGCTAAACACACGAGCCACCATGATCTTGTCCGCTCCCACGGCAAACGCACGAACACCCCGGCTCGACCAACGAGCGATCTGGGCCTGCATCGTCGCGGGTTCGGGTGAAAAAACTGGCATCACAACCGGCAGCGATCGGCGCTTCGCCTGCGTGATCACTGCGTCTAACGCAGCAAGCACCGCAGGGTGCTGATGGTCTCCCGCCAACCCCATTGATACAGATAAGTCAAAGGGCCCCAGGAGCAGCGCTTTGAGCCCGTCTACGGCACAAATTTCAGCGGCGCGCTCAACGCCTTGAGCCGTCTCAATCATCGCAATGACGCCGCAATCGGCCTGCTGCCCCACAAAGTCCTGCCACTGCGTTGCCGAATCTGCCGCCGCGCGAACAATCGGACAGGCACCGCGTTTACCGTGCGGCGCAAAGCGCGTGTAGGCCACCAGTTCACGCGCCTCGTCGGCAGATTCAACGCCGGGTGCTAAAACACCCACCGCACCCGCATCCAGCGCTTTGTAGAGCGCCGTGAAATCACCGCGCGGTATGCGAGCCAAGGGTGCGAGCCCGGCCGATTCACAGGCGCGTATCAGCCGTTCGGCCGTCTCGATCCCAAACGCGCCGTGCTCGCAATCGATGATCGTGAAGTCGAAGTGCGCGTGGCCTAGCGCATCGATGAGCGATTCACTTGCGATCTGCGTCCAAGTACCAATCACGCGGTTTGATCCGCGCAGCAACGACGACAAAGTAAGCCGATCCCGCATGTGCGCCATCAGTGCATCGAATCGCGGCGCACCAAACGGCGAATCGCGTCGATGATGTCGGCCTCTTGCGGGATCGTTGCGCGTTCGAGCTTGTCGTTGTAGGGCATCGGGATGTCTTTTGACGTTACGCGAACCACCGGGCCGTCAAGCCAATCAATCGCCTCCTCTGCCACCAACGCCGAAATTTCAGCGCCGAAGCCAGCGCGCTTCCAACCTTCATGCACCACCACCAAGCGGCTCGTTTTTTTGACGGAATCAAGAATGGTTTTCGTATCGAGCGGTCGCAGGGTGCGCGGATCAATCACTTCCACACTGATGCCTTCGCGCTCGAGCTTCGTGGCGGCCGCGAGTGCCTTATCAACCATCATCATCGTGGCAACTACCGTGCAATCGCTTCCGTTGCGGCGCACGACGGCTTTGCCAATCGGTAGTGCATACGGGGCTTCCGGCACGGGGTGCGCGGGTGCCACGTAGAGCAGCTTGTGCTCCAAAAACACCACGGGATTGTTATCGCGAATCGCTGCGATCATCAAGCCTTTGGCATCGTACGCGTTGGAGGGCGCAATCACCACTAGCCCCGGTACATGCATCAGCCACGATTCCAACGACTGCGAGTGTTGCGCGGCCAAGCGCACGCCGCCACCGGTCGGACCACGAACCACCATCGGCACCGTGGGTACGCCGCCGAGCATGAAGCGAAACTTCGCCGCCTGATTCACAAGCGTGTCCATCAGTAGCGTGATGAAGTCAAAAATTTGTACTTCGACAATCGGCCGTAACCCAGAGATCGCGGCACCGACCCCCGAGAGTCCAATTGCCGCTTCGGAAATTGGCGTGTCGCGCACACGATCGGCACTAAATTCTTCGATCAAACCGCGCGTGGCAGCAAAGATACCGCCTATTTTTCCGATGTCTTCGCCCATTAGAAAGACCGACGGGTCGCGCCGCATTTCCTGCGCAAAGGCCTCCCGGAGCGCCTCGGCAAGCGTGAGTTTACGAGGGCTCGCGGTGCCACACCAAAGCTCGGGTTCGCTGTGGCGTTCGTGGGGCGTGCACACTACGTCTTCAAAGTCATCGAAGCTTGGTTCGCGACTGGCTCGGCCAAAGGCCTCGGCGGCTTGCAAATCGAGCGCGATCTGCTCGCTCGCACTGGTGAGTTTCGCGAGCGACACGCCATACGTCGTGGTGAGCCGAGAGCCCATTCGAGCAATCGCGTCATGTGTGCGCCATTCCTGCTCCTCGGCCTCCTGGCGGTAGCTCGGCAGGTTGGCGCGCATTGAATGCTCACCCCAGCGGTAGGTCATGGCTTCAATGAGCGTTGGGCCTTCGCCACGGCGGGCTCGATCAATCGCCTCAAGCACCGTGAGATAAACGGCTTCTACATCATTGCCATCAATCGTGAAACCCGGCATCGAATACGCTGCTGCCCGTTTGCTGATTTGATCAATGGTGGTTGATTCACGCATCGAAGTTGACAGGCCGTACTGATTGTTTTCGCAGAGATAAACAATCGGCAATTTCCAAAGCGATGCAAGATTCAGCGCCTCGTGAAAAATACCCTCGTTACTTGCGCCATCGCCAAAAAACGCGACGCCCGCGTCACCATTTCCTCGCAGCTTCGCCGCCAGCGCCGCGCCCGTGCCGATGCCAATGCCCGCGCCCACCACGCCGTTGGCACCCAAAACATTTTTCGAGAGATCGGCCACATGCATCGAACCGCCCAAACCACGGCAGTATCCATCCACACGCCCCATGAGCTCGGCCATCATGCGCGATTGCTCGGCGCCCTTGGCAATACAGTGACCATGACCCCGGTGGTGAGTGATGATGAAGTCATCCGGACGCAGCGCGGCGCAGGCACCCGCTGCAATGGCTTCTTGCCCTACACAGGAATGCGCAGTACCTTTGACGACACCTTCGAGAAAGAGCTCGCGCACGCGTTCATCAAAGCGACGAACGCGCTGCATCATCGACCAAAGGTCAAGCGCCAGTGCCGGGTCGAGTAGCCTCGCGCCCTGAAAGCGATCGTTCAACCTTGCCCCTATTTCACGAGTTGCCCAGACTTCGAGAGGATCGTGAGATCGACCGCTCCCCAACCACGCCGCGATGTTTCGCTGTAGCGAACGGCAAAGCCACCGATATCGTACTCGCCCAGATTGTTGAGCGCCGCGATGAGTTTTTCGCGCGTTGGATTCGCACCAACCCGCTTGAGCGCTGCAACCAAAATCCGCGCGCCAGCGTACCCTTCGAGGCTCGAAAAACCTGGCGTCTGCCCGCCACCGTACTGCTTTAGATCGCGTTGATAATCGATAACGAGGCGCGATGTTCCGCTATACGGATAGGGCACCGATTGAGCAAAGATCACGCCTTGCGCAACAGGTGCGCCAATTTGCTTCACCACGTCGAGCGCTTGCAACGCCGAAATCGCGTAGAGAGTCGCGCTATTGCCCAGTTTTTCGCGCAACTCCGCAATCAAGGTGCCGCCAACCTTTCCCGCCGTGACCAAAATGACGGCGTCGGGTTTGAGGGCTGCAATACTGGCGGCAGCCTGCTTTGCCGAGGCGTCAATCTTGTCAGGGGTGAGCTCGTAGGCGGCTTTGCCGACAAAGGCAGCGCCCAGCCGTTTGGTTTCCTCTTCAGTCCGCGTCGCCAGAATCGGGCCGAACGATGCGCCTAGATGAATCACCGCGATGCGCTGGCGTTGGTAGTTCCGAATCGCATGAGCCACCATGGCGTTGATTTCATCGTCATAGCCTGCACGAAATGGAAAGAAGTTCGCCGCTGACACAACCGACTTGTCGCCCTGCAACGGCGCAACAATCGGCAGCTTGAGTTGCGCCAGTACGTTATCTTTCGATAGCGCTGCCAACCCACCGCTTCCAACAAATCCAGCGAGCGCGATGACTTCTCTGTCATCAGCCAGCGCCTTGGTCATCTCGACCATTTTCTGAGCGTTGAATCCGTCATCGATGTTTCGAATCGATAAACGATTACCACGAATGCCGCCCTGTTCGTTGATCCGCTTAAAGTAGATTTGGTAGCCCAACTCCAAACCTTTGGCCAATTCCGCCGAATTGGGATGCGTCTTTGAGGCGATTTGCGCGACGACCAAATCAGCGGCATTGACGTACCCAAAAAGTGCGCTCGCGGCAACAGCACTCAACGACAAACGGGCGAACAGTTTCATGAGTCGATCCTTTCAAACACAGTTAACAACACGCATTGATCACGCGCCCTTTACGGCGGTAACCTTCACTTCGCAAACGATTCCGGGCATTGAAAAACTGGCGACCCCAAAGCCCGTCCAGGTGGGCGTTGTGTCACCAAGAAATTGATCCTTGACCTCCATAAAGAGCGGCAAGTCGCCCGGGAAATTGAGAAACCAAGTTTCGAGCTCGACCACATCCGAAAACTCAAAGCCAGCGGCTGCAAGTACTTTTCCGACGTTGCGAAACGCTTGTGCAAACTGCGCACGCCGATCGGTCACCACGTTTAGCTGCTCGTCGCGCCCCACTTGTCCCGACACGTAGAGCGTGTCGCCAATCAACACGCCCGGCGCGTAGTGAAAGCGCTCGACTAGGTTTTCCATCCCTGGCGGAACAATCAACCGCCGAGTGCCAGAGGGTTTCATGCTAGTTGCCTAAAACCGAAGGAAGCCAGGTTGCGATCATCGGAAACATAAACACCAGCACCAATCCAACGAATTGCAAACCGATAAAGGGCCACATCGCTGCGAATATGGTTTCCAACGAGATGTCAGGTGGAGCAACGCCCTTCAAGTAAAACGCAGCAGGCGCGAAGGGTGGCGTTAGGTAAGCAATCTGCATGCAGATATTGAATAGGATGCCAAACCAAATCGGGTCAAAGCCCAAGGCTTGAATGGTTGGTACAAAGATCGGCATCGTCAGCAACAGGATGCCGATCCAATCGATGAAGAACCCAAGAAAGATCCAGATTCCCATCATGATGATCAAAACGACTGAGGGTGGGAACGGCATGTTTTTGAAAAGCGATTGCGCGAAATCGATGCCACCGAGCACGTTGTAGACGCCTATTAGCGCGTTGGTGCCCAGCACCAACCAAAGCACGATACCGCAGGTGCTCATCGTTTGCTTGACCGTGCCGCGGATTAACTCCCACGACAATTCGCCACGAAGCGCCACCGCGATCAACGTGCCAGCCACTCCCATACCGGCCGCCTCGGTCACCGACGCAAGGCCCAAGTAAATTGAGCCGAGCACCGAGAACGCGACAAACAGCGGCAGCGCAACACTGCGAAGCATTTTGAGCCGCTCCGACAGCGGCATACTGAGCTCTGCTTCGTTTGGGATCGGACCCATCGCTGGGTTGAGGTAGCAGCGGATGAGGATGTAGGCAATGTAGATGGCGGCGAGCAGCAGACCGGGCAACAATGACGCGGTGAACAAATCGCCGACCGATACACCAGCCGTTAAGCCGTAAAAGACCAAGATGATCGACGGCGGAATCATCGTACCGAGCGAACCGCCCGCGCAGATGGTGCCGATGGCGAGCTTACGGTCGTAGCCCAAGCGGAGTAGCTGCGGCAGCGCGACCAAGCCCAGCAAAACGATCTCTCCGCCAATCACGCCCACAGTGGCCGCGAGCACGACCGAGACCATCACCGTCATCGTCGCCACGCCGCCGCGCAGACGGCCAGACCATACATAAAGCGCGTTGTACAGATCTTTCGCGAGCCCCGTGCGTTCAAGCAGTGACGCCATCATGATGAAAAGCGGCACCGATACGAGCACGTAGGAATCGAGAAAGCTGATCGTTCGGCTAGCGATCAAATTGAGGCTATCAACGCCGAATTTGCTCACGCAAATCACCACGGCAATCGCCCCGGTGGCGAAGGCAAACGGCACCCCCAAAGCGATCAGTACCACTGTGGCAACAACGATAATGATCGATAACGTTGCAATATCCATGCGCTATTTTTTTTCCAAGAAGTGCGACGCTTTGCGCACGGCAAGCAGCGACAACACCGCCAGAAAAAGCAGTGTTCCTGCGGCCACGGCGGCCTTGACAATGGCGGGCATCGGCCACCCTGGTGGGCCGGGCATGGGCTCTGGAATCCAGCGCGCCGATTCAAAGCGCCATACTGAGTCGTAGGCCTGTGCAACCGTGCCGTACGCGAGCCCCAACAAATAGATGAGCCCACACAGGTAACCCAGCACTTCCGCAAACGCCTGAGCACGCGCTGGCAGCCGTTCGGTCAGTGAGCTCACCCGCATGTGCTCATCACGCGCCATTGAATACGCGCCACCGAAGGAGAAGCAGATCGCGCACAAAGTCGTCACCGTAACGTGCACCCACGAGGTTGGCGCGCGAAACAAGTAGCGCATCGCCACCTCGTAGACCGTGATCACAAACGCAACCGCAAAAAGCCATGCGATCGTTTCACCGAAACGCTCAACTCGGCTGGGTGCAATGCTTACCGCCGGTGCGGACATCAGGCGATGCCCAGACGTTTCATGAAGGCTTGATGGGAGTCAAAAATCTTCTTTGCAATCGGATTTTTTTCGCCCAATTCGCTCTGCACCTTTGCTGTAATCGCGCGCAGTTTGCCCACCTCGGCTTTATCCCAAGTGATCACTTGCACGCCATCGGTGGCCATTTGAGCAAGCGCTTTGTTGTCGATGTCGCGAAGCTGCGGTTGCAAGTCGGCATTCATTTTCTTGATGCCGTTTTCAATCAGCGTCTTGACTTCGGCTGGCAGACTGTCCCACCGCTTCTTTGAAAATGAAACCTCGGTCGAGGGCATTGAATGTGACGCATTGACCGAAAACTTTGCCGCCTTGTACAGACCGATTTCTTGATTCTGGCCCGGGCTCGCCCAGTCGGTCGCATCAATCACGCCGGACTGGAGCGCGTTAAACACTTCGGAGCCTGGCAGGTTAACGACCGAAGCGCCCGTGCGGCCAATCACCTCGGCGATCATGCCCGGGGGAACGCGAATTTTGATGCCTTTCAAGTCATCAACACCGCGAATGGCACGACGCGACGGAATGTGCTCCGAGGGCCAGAACACTTGATCGACGTAATGCAGACCGTATTTGTCGTAGAGCTCGCGAGCGAGCGCAATGCCGCCACCTTCGCGAAACCATCGGTCGCGTTGGTCAACGGTGTCGTAGGCAGCGGCGGTGTCGCCAAGCAACGTGAAGCCCGGATCGCGCGACGCGAAAAATGAAGGCGCCGAATAGTGGCCATCCAAAATGCCGTTGCTGATCGCATTGAGCGTTTCGGTAGCAGCGACTGCGCCACCGGCGGGCAGCACCGTAATCGCGACACGGCCGCTAGAGGCGGTTTTAAGGTCGTTGGCGAAGGCTTCAAACGCCTTGTGTGGCGTGGCAGAGGACGCAAGAAAACCCTGCATCCGAAGTGTGATGGGGCTTTGTGCTCGCAAGACGAACGGTGCACCGATAGTCGACACCGCCAGTGCCGAGGCACCTGCTTGCAAAAAACTACGTCGTTTCATTGTCGCTCCTTAGTTGAAAGACAAATTGTTAGTGAATTCCAAGAATCTGTTTCGCCTCTTGCGGCGTTGCCACCTCGCGTCCGTATTCGCGAGCGATTTGTACGACCCGCGCGATCAGCTCGGCGTTGGTAGGTTCGCCGAGTTCGTTGTAGTGGTAATCGCCGAGCCCAATCGAGATGTGCCCACCTTGCGAGATCGCCTGCGCAGCCAAGGGCAAAAGATTGCCACCGTAATTGCAGACGGTCCACTCTACGGGCACTTGCTCAGGTAGAAAATCGATCAGCGCTTGCAAACCCTTTGCTGTACCGGGGTGACCGCCGATGCAATGATTGTCAGTACAAACGAATTCGGCAAACACCGGTGCATCTAGCCAACCCATCTTAAAAAACTGCTCCATTTCGCGCATGAACGAAATGTTCCAGATTTGCAGGTAAGGCTTTAGCTTGTACTTACGGATGTGATCTGCGAAATAGTGCAGTGTGGCGGTGCTATTTTGATAAACGCGCTCTTCCTGATCGGGGACGTAGTGTCCGCGTTCATCAATCACGCTGACGTTGGTGGAGCCCATATCCATCGGCGCGATGTCGGGCGGAACGCCGTCGTCCTCTACCATGCGCCGGATGTGCGACAGCCGCTCGGCTGCTGGTGCGTTCAGCGTTACGTAGCCCAGCGTCGGATGAATCAAGATGTCAGTGGCGGCGCGGATGGCTTTGACCGTGTCGCGGTAGCTCTCGTAGGAGTGCTCCGGGGAGCCGTCAGTTTTCCGAGAATGAAAATGCACGACGCTCGCCCCTGCGCTTCGACAGGCTGCGGCGTTTTGAGCAATCTCCGACACACTCCACGGAACGTGCTTGTTTCGCGTGCGCGGTGCGTACTCGTTCACACGGGCTTCGATGATGAGCTTTTTCAAGGGCTTCTCCTTCGCGAATCGATTAAATCATCGATTTATTAGTTCCATTTGGAACCAGCATAAACCTCCCCCGAGGCGCTGTCAAATTGATCGCTCACTCGCTAGGTGTTGCGAGTGCTCGCAAAAGCTGCGATATTTGTGCGGTGAGCAAGATCAAAAAAATCTCATGAGCGTTTTGCGAGCGGTGCTGCAACGCAACAAGATCGCCTACCTTTACCGGCTGGGCTATTTGTTCAATCAGAGCATGGGGCCGGTTTACAAACAAACCGAACGCGATCTCGGTATCGCGCGGCCGCAGTTCGCCAGCCTTTTCTGCATTGCTCACTTGGGGCAATCAACGGCGAGCGACATCGTCGAGCTGACGGGCATTCCGAAAAACAGCGTCTCTCGCGCCGTGCAGCGCCTACTGGGCGACGGGCTCATCGCGAGTGTGAATGATGAGGCAGACGGACGGCGAGCGCTGCTGAGCATCACCGTATCAGGTCAAAAAATTCATGACGAGATACTCGCGCTGTTTGTGCAGCGACAGCGGCAGCTCCTTGCACCGCTGTCGACGCCAGAGCGCAAAGAGCTAGATCGTCTGCTCAATAAACTGGCTGATCGCGACGACGGTTGGGCGCAGTCAATGTAGTCAAGGCGGCGTCGATGCGCCGCCCACACCGCTAGCCGCTACGCCGCCCCAAAACCACCGCCGCCGGGCGTTTGAATCACAAACACATCGTCTTTGTTCATCTGCACTTCGCAAATGTGGCCATAGTCTTCACGCGAACCACCGGCTCGTTCGACCCAATTTTTGGCTGATACGCCGGGTTCTCCGCCGTCACAACCGTGCGGGCGGTTTTTGCGGTAATTGGCGAGGATTCCTGCAGTCATTGGTTCGACAAAACGAATGCGTCGATCGGCCCCGTCGCCGCCGCGCCACTTGCCACCGCCGCCCGTACCGTGATTGATGGTGTGCGAATCAACGCGCACGGGATAGCGAAATTCGAGCACCTCGGGATCGGTGAGCCGCGAATTGGTCATGTGACATTGCACGACGCTCGTGCCATCGAAGCCGTGACCCGCGCCGCTGCCACCGCTGATCGTTTCGTAGTATTGATAGACGTCGTTACCGAAGGTGAAGTTGGTCATCGTGCCGTAGGCGCCCGCGAGCACACCGAGCGCGCCGTAGAGGCAATTGGTCGCGGCTTGCGAGACTTCGACGTTGCCTGCAACGACCGCTGCTGGGTACTTCGGCGCGAGCATCGAACCCTCGGGAATCACAATGTTGATCGGCTTCAAGCAACCCGCGTTCATCGGAATGTCGTCATCAACGAGGGTGCGGAACACATAGAGCACCACCGCGCGGCTCACCGGTTTCGGGGCGTTGAAATTGCTCGGCCGCTGCGCCGAGGTGCCCGTGAAATCGACGGTCGCCTCACGGTTTTCGCGATCAATCGACACCTTCACATGAATGTGCGAACCATCATCCAGATCGACGCCGAATTCCCCATCATGCAATTTGTGAATCACGCGCCGAACTGATTCTTCGGCGTTGTCTTGCACGTGTTTCATGTAAGCCACTGTCACTTCACGACCGAAGTGCGTGACCATCTTTCGAAGCTCTTCCGCGCCCTTGTTGCAGCTCGCCACCTGGGCACGAAGATCAGCAATGTTTTGCGTGACGTTACGCACCGGCCATTTCCCCGAGAGAAAAATCTTCGTCAATTCGTCCTCGAGGAACACGCCTTCGCGGACGAGCTCGACGTTGTCCAGCAACACGCCCTCTTCTTCAATCGACTTGGAAAACGGTGGCATTGAGCCGGGCGTGATGCCACCGATATCGGCATGGTGACCGCGCGCGGCGGTGTAGAAAAGCGGCTCGCGCTCGCCTTTCAAAAAGATGGGCATGACGACCGTCACATCGGGAATATGCGTGCCGCCGCCATACGGTGCATTCACAACAAACGCGTCGCCGGGTTTCATCGTCCCGCGCCGTGATTCGAGCACCACGCGCACGCTCTCGCCCATCGAGCCCAAGTGCACGGGCATGTGCGGCGCATTGGCGACCAAATTCGCATCCGGATCAAAAATCGCGCACGAGAAATCGAGTCGCTCTTTGATGTTGACGCTGTAGCTCGTGTTGGCGAGCGTGACGCCCATTTGCTCGGCGATTGCCATGAATAAATTGTTGAACACTTCGAGCATCACGGGGTCAGCGGTGGTGCCAATCGCATGCGAGCGCGACGCCGCTTTGACGCGCTCCAACACGAGATGATTGAGCGGTGTGACGGTCGCGCGCCATTCGGGTTCGACGACCGTCGTTGCGATGGGCTCTTTGATGATGGCAGGGCCATCGATGACGTCGCCGGGCTGCAGCGCTTCGCGGTAGTAGATGTTGGCTTTGCAGGCACCATCTGCGAAGAACGCGTCCGCAGCCGCGTTGGCCATGAGTGTTTTCGTACGTGCAGAAACGGGCTTAGCGATCTCTTTTGATGACTGCGTAACGCCAATCGCTTCGGATGAAATGGCTTCAACAACGAGCGCACGGTTGGGCATCAGAAATCCGTAGCGCTGACGGTAGGTCTGCTCAAAGGCTGCGACGAGCAATTGGCTCCCTTCTCCCGCGGGCGGGAGAAGGGTTGGGGATGAGGGTGTCGTCGAGTCAGAGCCCGCATTCAACGGAGCTCCTACGCCGACATCACCCTCACCCCGACGCTCTCCCGCCTGCGGAAGAGGGAGTTCAATCGTGGTGTCGGTGCCGTCGTATTTAAGCGCAACTGTATTCACTACACGAATCTGCGCGTCCTTCACGCCCTGCGCCAACACATCAGCTTTAGCCGCAGCACCGAGCTCTGCAAACTGCGGCTGTAGATCAACGAGCAATTGATCGCTGAGCCGTTTCTCAACCGCCGCCTGCTTCATGGTCCGCACATCGGCCAGCCCCATGCCGTACGCTGAAAGCACGCCCGCAAACGGATGAATGTAGACGCGCTTCATGCCCAGCGAATCCGCGACCATGCAGGCATGCTGACCGCCCGCGCCGCCGAAGCAGGTGAGCGTGTATTCGGTCACGTCGTAGCCGCGCTGCACTGAAATGTGTTTGATTGCATTGGCCATGTTTTCCACGGCGATGCGCAGAAATCCTGATGCGATTTCAAACGACGTTTTGCGAACACCCGTTGCTTTTTCGACCTCGATTTCGAGCGCGGCGAACTTGGTTTTCACGGCATCAACATCGAGCGTTTGGTCGCCGTTCATGCCGAAAATCGCGGGAAACAATTCGGGACGCAGCTTGCCGACCATCACGTTGCAATCGGTCACGGTGAGCGGCCCGCCGCGACGATACGCTGCAGGCCCTGGGTTCGCACCCGCGCTCTCGGGCCCCACGCGAAACTTGGATCCATCAAACGTGCAAATCGAGCCGCCGCCCGCAGCCACGGTGTGAATTTGCATGATCGGCGCACGCAAACGAACGCCCGCAACTTCCGTCACAAAGGCGCGCTCGTATTCACCGGCGAAGTGCGCCACATCCGTCGACGTGCCGCCCATATCGAAGCCGATCATCTTGTTGAAGCCCGCAAGTTGCGTGACGGCCGCAGCACCGACGATGCCGCCCGCTGGGCCCGAGAGAATCGCGTCTTTACCTTGGAACTTGTGCGCGTCTGTGAGTCCGCCGCTTGATTGCATAAATTGCAAGCGCACATCACCGAGCGCACTTTGCACTTGGTTCACGTAACGGCGCAGAATTGGCGACAGGTAGGCATCCACCACCGTCGTGTCGCCACGCGACACAAATTTCATCAGCGGCGAAACTTCGTGCGACACGCTGATTTGCGTGAAACCAATCTCCTGCGCGATCTGCTTCAGCGCTTGCTCGTGCTGTGTGAACCGATAGCCATGCATCAAACATATGGCAACCGAGCGGAAGCCCTTGTTATATTGGGCGATCAGGTCATTTTTTGCTTTAGTCGAATTAAGCTCAAATATGACCTCTCCCCCAGCATCGATGCGCTCTTCAACCTCAATGCTGTCAGCGTACAAAAGCTCAGGCAATTCAATTTTTCGCACGAAGAGCTTCGGACGATCTTGATACGCGATACGAAGCTGATCGCGAAAACCTTTCGTCACAACGAGTAACGTACGCTCGCCTTTGCGTTCCAACAGCGCATTGGTGGCAACCGTCGTGCCCATCTTCACCGCTTCCACGCGATCCGCTGGAATCGCTTCACCTGCCTTTAGTCCCAGCAGCTCGCGCACACCGTGGACGGCTGCATCGGCATAGCGCTCTGGGTTTTCGGAGAGCAACTTATGCGTGACCAATTCGCCGCTGGGCTTCTTTGCCACGATGTCGGTAAACGTACCGCCGCGATCAATCCAGAATTGCCATTGCGGGGTTGAAGCAGCTGTTTGTGAGGTTTCGGCCATGATGACTGTTTCGCGAATGCGCTGAGAGAGTTAGAGGGGCGGCGTCGAGCCTGAGTTCGTCGCGACGGCCGTGGGCGCAGCGACGTCAAGGCCACTGCTCTTTAGCCTGAGAAAGAAATTGGTAAAGAGTTCACCTGCTTGCCCGCCGGCTTCGCGAATCCATTCCCGCGAGAAGCGCTCGCCAAGACGGGTGAACTCGCGCTCGAGATTGGAGGGCATTGACTCGACTTTCACGCCGTTACTTTTGAGCGCCTGCACGGCTGATTGCGCAGCGGCGCGGCTCATGCCCCAACCGCGCTCCTCAGCGACGGCTGCTGCGTCGCGCAGCGCGCGTCGCTCGGCGTCGGAGAGTTTTGCGAGTGCCGCCGCGTTAACGATCACGGCATTTTTGGGTGTCCAGGCGTTGATTTCGTAAAAGTATTTGAGGTGCGTCCAGACTTTGTTTTCGACGCCAGTAACGGCCGACGAAATCATGCTGTCCATTTTTCCTGTAGCGAGCGCCTCGGCAATTTGCGTCGTGGGCACGTCCACCGGGCTCGCGCCAAGCAGCTCGGCAATTCGCACCGTTGTAGGGTTATAGGTGCGCATCCGTGCACCCGTGAAATCGCCCTTTTTGAGAAACGGACGCGTTGAATACAGGCCCTGACTAGGCCATGGCACCGAGTACAGCAGTACCAGCCCCTTTGCGCCAAATTGCTTCTCTAGCACCGGCCGCTGCAGATCCCAAAGCCGCTTGGCATCGGGGAGCGTGCTGACTACAAACGGCACGGCGTCAGCGCCGGCGATGGGAAATTCTTTCGAAACCCCTGTCAAAATGACCTCGCCGATTTCCACCGTACCCGCGCCAACGGCGTTGCGAATTTCGGCAAGCTTCACGAGGGAGCTGCCGCTACGAACATCAATCGTGAGCTTGCCGTTGGTCGCGCGCGACACATCGCTTGCAAACTCACGCAAGTTGGCAGTGTGAAACGATGCATCACTGTAGCCCGATGCCAGTCGCCAATTGGTTTGCGACATCGCATGGGTGCAGCACAAGGCGGCGACGAGTCCGAATAGGTAGGTACGTGAAAGCATGACAAGCTCCAAAGGTGAGCGCAGGCTCAGTGGTTGTCGCAACATCGCTACTGCATGTTTTGCGGCAACCAGAGAACGATTTGCGGAAATGCATAGACTAACAGCACCGCAAAAATCATCAGTACGAAGCAAGGCAGCGCCGTACGTGCGAGGTAAGGCAGCTGCCGCTTCGTGAGCCCCTGCAACACGAACAAATTGAATCCCACGGGCGGCGTAATCTGCGCCATCTCAACGACGAGCACGATGTAAATCCCGAACCAAATCAAGTCGAAGCCCGCCTTCTCAACCGTTGGCAAGAGAACGGCCATGGTGAGCACGACCATCGAAATGCCGTCTAGAAAACAGCCGAGCACGATGAAAAAGCCCGTGAGCAAAATGATCAAACCCAATGGAGACAAATTGAGTGATCCGATGAACTCGGCAAGATGCCTGGGCAAACCGATGAATCCCATGGCGAGCGTGAGAAATGCGGCGCCTGCGAGGATGAGTCCAATCATGCAGTACACGCGACACGCCGACACCAAGCCCTCTTTAAACGTTTTCCAAGTGAGCGTGCGCTCGATGGCCGAAAGAATCAGCGAGCCACCCACGCCCAGCGCTGCGGCTTCCGTCGCTGTTGCCAGCCCCGAGTAAATCGAACCAAGCACTGCGATGATCAGTAGCACCACGGGGATGAGATTTCGCCCTTCGTAAATCTTTTGCATGAAGCTCATGCCGTGTTCCGCAGCGGGAATTTGCGACGGATTCCGAAGCGACCAGTACACGATGTAACCCGAGAACAGCGCGCCCAGCAAGATGCCGGGAATCACGCCTGCAATGAAGAGTTTCGCGATTGAAACGTTGGCTGCCACGCCGTACACGATCATGATGATCGACGGCGGAATCAAGAGCCCCAACGTGCCCGATCCGGCGAGCGTGCCGATGGCGATGTCGTCGGGATAGCCGCGTTTTTTGAGTTCGGGCAAAGTGATCTTGCCAATCGTTGCGCAGGTCGCCGCAGACGAGCCCGACACCGCTGCAAAGATGCCACAACCAATCACGTTGGTGTGCAAGAGCCTACCCGGAATTCGATTCAGCCACGGCGCGAGCCCGGCGAACAATCCCTCAGCGAGTTTGCTGCGAAAGAGAATTTCGCCCATCCACAAGAAGAGCGGCAAGGCGGTCAAAGTCCAGCTCGATGTAGAGCCCCAAATCGTGAGCGCCATGGCGTCGCCGGCGGGGCGCTGCGTGAACACATCCATCGCAAAGACGGCAACGCCCAAGAGCGCCAGACCGATCCATAGGCTTGAGCCGAGGATCACAAACAGCAAGACAACCAGCAGGAGTGCGGTGAGAAGTTCCACGGCCTACTCCACTCGCGCCGCTTCGTCGCTGGCCGCAAAAAACGGCTCGCCGCGATGGTGGTGCAGCCACGCATCCAAAAACGAAATTGCAAACCCCAGCGCACCAATCGCCATGAAGGTTTGCGGGATCCACAACGCTGTGGCGTCGGCACCTTGCGACACGTCATGCGTCGTCCAAGAAATCCACACTAAGCGACACGAAAAATACGCGACGTAGCCGCTCAATGCCGTACCCAAAAACAGGCAAAGATGCTCCAAACCGCGACGGTACTTGGCGTTGAGTCGCTGCGCCAGAAGGGTCACTCGAATATGGTCGCCCTGCTTAAAGGTTGCAGGCAGAGCAAGAAACAACGCCGCCGCAATTGAGTAACCAGCGTAGGCGTCAAGCCCTTGAATATTCCATGCTGCTTCGCGCGCCGCCACACCCAAGGCGATGGTCACAAACGCCATCACCATCGCGATGCAAGCGCCGACCATGAGCCATTGGTACAGGCGTTGTGTGAAAACTGTGAGCATGAGTTCCCCTCTGCGCCGCGTTAGGGCGCATTGAATGTGTGATGGGCCGGTGGCGAGCGCTACCGGCGGTGATCGCTGGTAGCGCTGACTAACGATGTCGCGTTACTTGCGATACGCGGTGATGATGGCTTGACCCTCGGCGCCCGTGGATTTGAGCCACTCTTGCGTCATCGTTTCGCCAATGGTTTGAAGTTCCTTTTTGAGCTCTGCAGAGGGCGGCGAAACTTTCATGCCTTTGGCGGCGAGCTCTTTCAGGAATTCATCGTCTTTCTGCTGGCTCGTGGCCCAACCGCGCGCCTCGGCGTCTGCACCTGCTTTGACCACTGCGTCCTGCGTTGCTTTATCGAGCGCATCAAACGCTTTTTGATTCACAACGATCAAGTTTTTTGGCAACCAGGCGTTGACCGTGTAGAGGTGCTTCACCTGTTCAAAGAGCTTGTTTTCGACGCCGCTCGCGCTCGATGTCAGAAAGTTTTCGACCGTGCCAGTTGCCAGCGCTTGTCCGAGCTCTGCGAGCTGAATGGTCGTCGGTTGCGCTTTGAGGAGCACCGCGATCCGCGACGTTGCCGGGTTGTAAGCGCGCATCTTGGTGCCCGCGAGATCCTTGGCGCTCGCCACAGGTTTGAGCGAATACAAACTCTGGCCGGGCCACGGCGATGTGAAGAGCACTTTCAAACCCTGTGCGGCGAGCGTCTTTTCAATCGTGGGCTTCGCGGCGTTGTGGAGCTTACGTGCTTCGTCGTAGCTGGTGGCGAGAAACGGAATCGAATCGATACCGAAGAGTGCGTTTTCATTGGCGGCACCACTCACAATAAATTCGCCCGCCTGCGTTTGTCCGGTTTGCACGGCTCGCTTGATTTCATTGGCTTTGAAGAGCGAGCCGTTGGCGTGCAGGGTGATCTTGAGTTTACCGCCCGTAGCCTTGTCGACATCGTTGGCAAACTGCTGCACGTTTTGCGTTTGGAAGCTGCCGATGGCGTAACCCGTGGGCATGTCCCACTTGGTCTGTGCGAGCGCGACGGTCGAACTGACGGCAACACAGAGCGCTGCAGTCGATTTGAGTAGACGTTTCATTGTGATTTCCTCACTAGTTGGAAAGTTGAGCATTGAGCAGGTCAGTAATGAGCATCGCGCCGGGGGCGTGAGTGATGCAGAAATCGGGTTTGGCTTGCGTGATTGCGGCTTGCGGCGTGACCCCACAAGCCCAAAATACGGGCACTTCGTCGGGTTTCACGACCACAGCGTCGCCGTAATCGGGTTTCTGTAAGTCAGAGATTCCAAGCACGGTCGGATCGCCCACATGGACCGGAGCACCGTGCACACGCGGATAACGAGCGGTGATTTCCACGGCACGTGCGGCGTCGCTCACGCTGAGCGGACGCATCGAAACAACCATCGGCCCAGAAAACGCACCGGCCGCTTCTGTGGGGATGTTGGTGCGATACATCGCAACGTTCTTTCCTTCAACAACGTGGCGCAGGACAATGCCCTGCCTCGCCAGCGCCCATTCGAACGAGAAAGAGCATCCAATCACGAAACAGACCAGATCGTCGCGCCACAGTGCGCTGATATCGGTGGGTTCGGAAACTAGTTTTCCGTCACGCCATACTCGGTAGCGTGGCACGTCCGTTCGAATATCGATGTCTTGGCCGAGGGATGGCAGCATCGGTTCACCCGTGTCGCCCATCGCCAAAACCGGGCAAGGCTTCGGATTTCGTTCGCAAAACGCCGCGAAATCTTTGGCGTATTTTTGTGGCAGGATCACCACGTTACCCTGCACAAAGTCTTCGGCGATACCGCTGGTGTGCGATTGAAATTCGCCGCTGCGAATTCGAGTGCGAAGTTCCGCGATTCGCGAATGCGCCTGCGACCGCTCCACCTCACAAACTGCTTCAACCACTTCACCGCTCCTCAAAAAATCACGATGCCAAAAAGGTATCGCGACGGGTTGCTGGTGATTTTGCGAAGAAGCTTGCCGCAAGGCAAACAAAAAATTTTTCTGTTAAGTCATCGATTTTTTCGATGGTAGTTTAGGTTTAGCGCTCAATTGCTCGGCGCAGCGCCGCGCCGAAATGAGCGCCGACGAGATATCAATCGACGCGGGATCGGAGCGATAGCTCGCAAAGATGGTCAACGGCGGCAAACTGAGTTCCGACTGAAAAACGCGCACCGAACGATTGACAGAGAGGCGGGCAGCTGCGGCCTGTGGGAGAGTAGCAATCCCAAAGTTCGCTTCGACCAACTCAACCATCGCCGAAATCGACGAAATGGCATGGATACGCGCTCCGTCGATCTTGGCATCGCGCAGCAAATCGATCAAGCCAACGTAGGGCTGCGAGCCTCGTTGAAACGTCATGATCTCCATGGCTGCAGTCTCTGCTGCCGTGTATCGCCGGCGCTTGATGCGCTCGCTGTGGCCCAAAAACACCATCGGCATCGACGGCATGGCGGCGCTTCTAACTCCGCCACCGGTTGCGGGCGCAGCGGCGAAGGCCAAGTCAATCACGCCACGGTGCACGTGATCAAGTAGCAGCGGCGTGGTTTCCACGGTGAGCTCAATCGCGAGACCCGTGTGAAGCGAACGAAGTTCAGAGAGCCAGCCGGTGAGCCAAGAATGCATGACCGATTCGATGGCACCGATTCGGAGCACGTTCTCACCGATCGCGTTACCACCACTGAGCTCGTCTTTGGCGACACGTTGCAGTTCAAGCAGTTTTTGCGCGTGCGTGAGAAAACGTCCGCCCGCGATGGTCAGGCGAAATGATTTATCGCGTCGGTCAAGCAGGAGCGTTCCCAGCTCCTCTTCCAACGCCGCGATTCGCGATGACATCGCCGATTGCGTGATGAAGAGTTTTTCAGCTGCGCGCGAGACCGAGCGCAGCGTTGCAACCCAATAGAACGCCTCGACGAAACGAAGATTCACGCTAGCGCCCCGCGAGCGACGCGACCTACATTTTGCTCGGCAACCAAGTCACCAAACCAGGCACAAAGTAGATGATCAACACCGCACCACACATCAAGAAAAACATCGGCAGCGCAACGCGGGCGATGTAGGTGAGCTCTCGCTTGGTCATGCCTTGGAGCACAAACAAGTTGAAGCCAACCGGCGGTGTGATCTGCGCCATTTCAACAACGAGTGTGATGAAGATGCCAAACCAAATCAAATCAATGCCAGCGCCCTGCACCGTCGGCAAAATCACGCCCATGGTGAGCACCACCATCGAAATGCCATCCAAGAAGCAGCCCAGCAACACGTAGAACGCTGCGAGCGCCACGATCAACATAAACTGCGAAAGACCCAGTCCGTTGATGAATTCAGCGAGCGCACGGGGCAAGCCCAGATAGCCCATGGCGAGCGTTAAGAACGCCGCGCCAGTGAGAATCAGCGCGATCATGCAGTAGAGCCGCGTCGCACCCAAAAGGCTTTCTTTGAACGTTTGCCAACTCATCGAGCCCTGAATCGCTGAGAGCACGAGCGAGCCCACAACGCCCACCGCAGCCGCTTCGGTGGCTGTTGCGATCCCTGCGTAAATCGAGCCGAGCACGGCCGCGATCAAGAGCACCACGGGAATCAAGTGCCGTGATTCGTGCATCTTTTCCATGAAGGAATAGGTGCGCGTAGCGGCAGGAATCTTTCCGGGATTAAGCAGCGCCCAAATCGCGATGTAGCCCGAAAATAGCGTGGCAAGCATGATGCCCGGAATCACGCCAGCGATGAAGAGCTTCGAGATCGATTGATCCGCGGCGACGCCGTAGACGATCATGATGATCGACGGCGGAATCAGTAAGCCGAGCGTACCTGCGCCGGCCAAGGTGCCGATCACTTGGTCATCTGGATAGCCGCGTTTTTTAAGCTCCGGTAGCGTCATCTTGCCAATCGTGGCGCAGGTGGCGGCCGATGAACCTGAAACGGCCGCGAAGATCGCACAGCCGATCACATTGGTATGAAGCAGTCGGCCGGGGAGACGTTCGACCCACGGCGCGAGTCCCTTAAACATGTCTTGCGAGAGCCGCGTACGAAAAAGGATCTCGCCCATCCACACAAAGAGCGGCAGTGCGGTCAAGGTCCAACTACTCGATGCGCCCCAAATGGTGATCGCCATTGCATCACCCGCCGGTCGCGATGAAAAGAGCTCCATCGCTACCCAAGCCACACCCGCAAGTGTGAGCCCGATCCACACGCCCCCTGCGAGCATGGCGAAGAGCACGACGATAAGCAACAGAGTGATGAGAATTTCCATGCGGTTCGCTGCCTATTCGTTATTCGTTATGCAGGGATTCGTCGGCGCCCGCTGATTGGCGCGTGCCGCGAATTTCTGCGATCAACTCATCGACGAACGCGATGAACAGAATCAACGTGCCAAACGCCATCGTGAGCTGCGGAATCCACAGCGGAGTGGCATCGTTGCCCGTTGAAATGTCGTGGATGGTGTAAGACTGCCAGCACAAATTCGCGCTGAAAAACGCGAGCAATCCCGAGAGCAACACGGCACTTGCGAGCGCAAAAATTTCAAGCCGTCGCTTCATCACCGGTTGAAGCGCTTGCAACAGAAGCGTCACCCGAATGTGTTCGCCGCGTTTCAAAGTATGCGCCAGCGCAAAAAAGCCCGCGCCTGCCATCATGTAGCCCGCGTAGGCATCGGTGCCCCGAACATGAAAATGAAATTGCCGACCGAGGATGGATAAGAGCACCATCACCAAGAGCGCAATCATGAATAGCGCCGCGATCCAAGCGCTGGCG
>JAAFHR010000050.1 GCA_013298455.1 Betaproteobacteria bacterium
GGCGGCTTTCGTGCGGGGTTTTGGGCCACCTTGGGGTTGATGGCGGGTGACATGGTGTGGATGGTGCTCGCGCTTTCCGGCGTGGCGGCGTTGGCGGCGGCGTATCCGCAGGCGTTTGATGTGCTTCGTTATGCGGGTGCGGCGTACTTGGCTTGGGTGGGCTTCAACTTGATTCGGCATTCGCGGGCTGTTCTGGGCGCGGGGCAGGTGAACACTGGCGCGAACCGAGGGGCGCGGCAGTGGTTTGCCGAATCGTGTTTGGTCTCGCTCTCCAATCCAAAAGTGATCGGTTTTTACGTCGCGTTTTTCCCGCTCTTTATCGACACCCAAACGTTTGAGGGCATCAAGACCTACGCCACCATGATCGGTATCGTGCTCGCCATTTGCTTTCTGTACTGCATGTGGTTGATCGCCGTGGCGCAGTTTGCCAAACGAGTGTTTGCGAAGCATCCCGAAGCGGGCGTGTGGTTGAAGCGCGGCGCGGGAGCGGCGTTGATGGGGTTTGCTGTGAAATTTGCGGTGCAGAAATGAGCGCTGTAGGAGCGGCTTGCCGCGAAAGGTCGAGTTCGCTTTGAAACGTAGATTCGCGGCAAGCCGCTCCTACAGTCTGTGAAATGAAAAATGATTAGAACAATAGCCATCGCCAACCAAAAAGGCGGCGTCGGGAAAACGACGACCGCTGTGAATCTATCGGCCTCGATGGCCGCGCAGAAGCGCCGCGTTTTGTTGATCGATGTTGATCCGCAGGGCAACGCTACGATGGGCTCAGGCGTCAATAAAAACAGCGTCGAGCAAAGCGTGTACACCGTGCTTTTGGGCGAGGCCGGGCTGATCGATGCGCGAGTGAAAGCGCAGGGTGGATTCGATTTGATTCCGGCAAACCGCGAGCTTGCGGGCGCTGAAATCGAAATGGTCAACATGCCCGATCGTGAGGTCAAACTCAAAGAAGCCATTCACACGTTGAAAGCCGCGATTGAAGCCGTGGCGGATCAATACGATTACATCTTCATCGATTGCCCGCCCACGCTCAATCTGTTGACGCTCAACGCGCTGTGCGCCGCCGACAGCGTGTTGATCCCGATGCAATGCGAGTACTACGCACTCGAAGGGCTCTCGGATTTGGTGGGCACGCTGCGCCGATTGCAGCAGCAATTGAATCCCGAATTGGTCATCGAGGGCTTGCTTCGAACCATGTACGACAACCGAATGAGCCTCTCGCAACAAGTCGCCGCGCAGCTCGAACAACACTTCGGCGACAAGCTTTTCAAAACCATTATTCCTCGGAACGTGCGCCTTGCTGAAGCGCCGTCGCATGGCTTGCCTGCGCTGTTACTCGACAAGGCGAGCAAGGGTGCGCAGGCTTATATGGCGCTCGCTGAAGAGCTGATTGCTAAGCATGAAAATCAAGGACGAATGACGAATGACGAATGACGTGAAAAACAAGGACGAAAGACGAATGACGAATGACGCAAGGCGCCTCGTGTCGGTTGTGCAGTTTGGTGGCACCCCAGTTCCGTTCGGCCTGAGCTTGTCGAAGGCTTGGCTGCATTTCGCCAACCGTCGCGCTCATCCACCAACGCTTCGACAAGCTCAGCGCGAACGGAATTGTTTCGAAGGTGACACCAAGTCGCGCGCAGCTTTGCGTCATTCGTCCTTCGTCTTTCGTCCTTGTTTTTCACGTCATTCGTCCTTCGTCCTTCGTCCTGTTTCCGAAGGAAACCCAACATGGCAGTAAAACTCAAAGGCCTCGGCCGCGGCCTCGATGCGCTCTTAATGCCCGAACCGGCCAAGATGGCAACCGCCGCCGCATCCGGCATCCCGATGCTCAAAATCGCCGCGCTGCAAGCGGGCAAATATCAGCCACGTCGGCGCTTTGACGACGCGGCTTTAGCTGAGCTTGCAGCATCGATCAAGGCGCAGGGCATCATGCAGCCGATCGTCGTTCGCAAGACCGAATCCGGCGCGCATGAAATCATCGCCGGTGAACGCCGCTTCCGCGCCGCGCAGTTGGCGGGGCTGACCGAAGTGCCCGTCGTCATCAAAGAAGTCGACGACAAAACCGCATTAACACTCGCGCTGATCGAAAACTTACAGCGCCAAGATTTAAATGCGATTGAAGAGGCCGAGGGCATCCAGCGCCTGATTGCTGAATTCAAATTCACGCATGAGCAGGCCGCTGATGCCGTGGGCAAATCGCGGAGCGCGGTGAGCAATTTGCTGCGTTTGTTGGAGCTAGCGAAACCGGTGCAAGACCGAGTCGTAGCGGGCACTTTGGAGATGGGCCACGCCCGCGCCTTGGCGAGCTTGCCGAAAGACAAGCAAATCATGCTCGCGGAAAATATCGCGATCAATGGCCTCTCAGTGCGCGCAACCGAAGCGCTGGTTAAGGCCGAATCCGAGGCCAAGGCGTCCACTTCAACCGCCGCATCTTCCAGTGCGTCGAAACCCAAAAAGGGCGGCGCCGCACGAATCGCCCCCGAGGATTTGGTCCGTGATGCCGATTTGGATCGTCTGGAAAACGAACTCTCCGATGCGCTGGGCACCTACGTTGAAATTCTGCATTCCAAAGCGGGGCGCGGCGAACTCTTGATTCGCTACGTCAGTCTGGATCAACTGGACGGCATTCTTGCCAAGGTGAAACGGTAATAAAGCTTATTGCGTCAACGCATTGTTTTATATGGGCTTGAAGCATATTTAGGCCACATTTATTCAATAGAAATAATGTCTGAATCCCCAAACAAATCAAGGCTTTGCTTTGAAAAGCTGTATTTTTCGCTCAAAGACCGCTGCACCTAGATCTCGTCGAGCAATTCAACCCGCCCGTTGGGTGGCAGCGCTCTTGGGTTGCGCGATAGCCTCGGGCTTCGTGATGGCCGAAGGCCGCGCAGGCTCGGCGCTCGCGCCGCGCGCCGCGACCTTGGCCGTCAATGAAAGCCCCGCGCTCACCGCGTACCGCCAAAGCATCACCCGCTCGCTTGCAGATTCACCCTCGGTGCTTCGACTAGCGGGCAACTTGGATGCTCGTCAACGCGAGGCGCAAGCCATCGCGCTGGCCGACGCGAAATTCCTCGAAGGCGTTCGCGATAAAGCCAGCAACGCCGCGCTTCGAAACGAAATCATGGGCGTTTATTCGATGCGCGATAGCGACATCGTCACGCCCGAAGTGCAAGTGTGCCAAAGCGCCGCCAATCGCTGCGCGCGCGTTGAAATGTTTCTCTTTGCGGCGAACGACACACGCGTTGCGGTGATTGATCTGGTCGCCAAAAAAGTGCTTTCGGTGCGAAATCTGCTGGGCATTCAGCCCGAAATTTCGCCCACGCTGGAGCGCATTGCGCTGGAGCTCGCGGCTGCATCGCCGCTCGTTGCCGCTGCACTCGGCCGCGCCCCCACGCTCGATGAATTCATCATGGCCACGAGCAAAGCCTCGCTCGCGCAAACCCGCTGCGAGCGTTCGCAGCATCTCTGCGTTGCGCCGACGATTGTTGAAGGCAAAACCGCGCTCTTCGTTGTTGTTGATTTAACCGCCCTCAAAGTGGTCGGTGCGCGCTGGTCAAAACTCGGTCGCGCGGCCAATGTGCCGTCTGAAAAGCGGGTGCAAAACGAAACGATCGCTCGCGACTATTGTGATCGCGCCACGCCGGTTGATCGAAACGATTGGAAATTCAATTTCCAGATCACGAGCTCGGATGGCGTGCGGGTCGCTGATGTTGAGTACAAGGGCGTGAAGCTCTACGCGAGCATCAAAACCGTCGATTGGCACGTGGCTTATCCGTGGAAAGAAAAGCTTGGCTATTCAGACGCCGTGGGCTGCCCCGTGTTTAGCCAAGCAGCGGTTGTAGCGATTGACCCGCCCGCGCTTGAAGTGCTCAAAGAAAATGGCGCAGAGGTTGGCTTCTCGCTCATTCAAGATTTCCGCAGCGAGCAATGGCCGCGTCCGTGCAATTATTTCTATCGTCAGCGTTTCGATTTCTTTAACGACGGCCGCTTCCGTCCGTGGGCCGCGAGTTACGGTCGCGGTTGTGGCGACGGCGCGATGTATCGCCCCGTCACCCGAATTGAGTTTGCCAACATGACGAGCGTTGCAAGCCAATCAAGCGGCAACTGGCAAGCCTGGCCCACCGAAGACTGGAAGCGCTCGCGTGATCTCGTCGCCAGCACCGACGGCGCAAAGCTCCGATTCACCAATGCCGCAGGCGGCGCAATCAGCGTGCGCCCCAACGACGGCGCGCCCGGCGCAAAGACCGATGGCCGCGTCTGCGCGAGCTGTCATGACAAACCCATTCAACCCCGCCCCGACAGCGCCCGCTCGCTCGGCCTGCCGCAAACCCGAGGCGACGATGCGTATCTCTACGTCACGATTCACCCCGTCGGCCGCGACGAAGGCGCATCCGACCTGCCGCCAATTGGCACCTGTTGCAATAGCGACCATCAACAAGGCCCGCATCGATTCTTAGAGCCAAAAGAACCCATCAGTTCGAAAACGCCAGCGCCGCTCGTGCTCTGGTACGTCGCCCAAATGCAAAACGATGCACGGCAGGGGCATGAGTACTGCTGGGCAGATTTTGAAATCAAGCTCGGCGTGCCGACGCCGAAGGCCTATCCTTGTTATTCGGGGCCGATGTTGACCCCGACCAACGCCGTGCGAACGCAGTAAATCTCAAACCAACTTATGCAGTCATCGCCTAACGCCTATTGGGCTTCACTCTGTTTAGCCGCTTTATTGATGCAGTGCTCAAATGGCGCACTCGCCGCAAATAGTCAGTCGAAAGACGATAACGCTGGGATCGCAAACAGCACTACCGTCGCATCGCCCGCAAAGGCTGCAGCAACCGCAACCACTGCAACCGTGGCACAAGCGCCCATCGTCAAGACACCAACGCTAACGTCGGGCGACCGCTGCACAGGCGACCCAAAGTTTCTTGAAAAAATCGGCATGTCTAAGCGCGCGCTGGTCGACACCACATCAAGCCATCGCGTCGGCTTGTTGGTGACCGATGTATCACCTCAAGGTCAACGCGGCCGCAGCACGCAACACGAATCGTGGGCACAGGCCGGCTATCTTGGCCGTGTGCAACGTGACCGAGACGGCAATCTCTACACCTACCCCGCACCTAGCGTGACGCTCGTCTACAACCCGGTTGAAAGAGCCAACATCATCTACCGCGTCGACAGCGACAACGGCGTTATGGCTCCATTTGTCGAGCTGCCTAAAGAGGCCGCTGCGACTGAGCAAAATCCGTTTGGCCTGCTGGCGCTCGCGCTCGATTGTGAACACGACGCGCTCTACGCTGCCTCTGTCTTCGGCTCGACGGCATCGAGTGAAAAGGGTGTTCTTGCCCGAATCGATTTAAAGACAAAAGGTGTGCAAATTGTCAAACGAGGCATCGATGCGCTCTCGCTGTTGGTCGCTTTCGATGACCGCGGTAAACGTTTGTATGTGGGCACGGCACGTGACAATACGGTTGTCTCTTTCGCCATCAACAAAGACGGCAGTCTGGAGGGCGAAGAAGCCGTTGAAATCAAACTCGACGACATCCCCGCCGCGCAAGACAAACGCGCTCGCGTGCTGCGCATTGATGGACGTGGGCGAATGTATGTGCGCGCGATCCCTTTCGAATTCACGCTCGCAGCGAGATCAACGATTCCGACAACCGAGATGAATTTTGCGTACGCAAGCCAGAGCAAGAACAAGTTTGCGCTCGTAGATCAAAAAACGAGTGAAGCCGTGACTGGACAATTTCCGCTGACGGTAGCGCCGCCCTTAGCCCCGCCTGCGGCCGCCAGTATTAGCCAGCCCCGCAAACGCGACAACTGACGGCTTAGCGGCGACGACAGTTTTGTCGAGCCGATTTAAAAAAGCACAGGTTCGCTCGGCGGCAATCGTCGTTTGGCGCAGCGCAAGCATGGCGCGGGCAACTCACCGCGCGCAAGCGACGCAAACCTTGTAATGATTGTGTGCCCCGCTATGGGCTGGGGCGACACCCCGCATCGGCGCGAGGCACACTCGAATGAGACGGGGCATTGTTTTGGAAATGTTTACCTGATAGATTGTTGGTAGCTCGTGATAAGACCAAAAAAGCGTTAATTAAGGCGAGTTGTTTTAAATTTAGGTATTGGGGTGGGTATGAAAATGAAAAGTCTGGTCGCGCTTGTGTGTGCGGTGGCCGCAACACACTCGTTTGCGGCAATCACGGGTAACGTCTTTCAGGACTTCAACAGCAACGGCGTGAAGGACACGGCCACGAGCGCAGCTGTCGACGCCGGACTGCCAGGCGTAACAGTCGTGGCAACCTGCGTCACCGGCCTTGGCTTGGATGGGGTCTACGGAACGGCGGATGACGTGCGCACAACCTACGCCTCGGTCAATACGCTCGCCAATGGCGACTACACGGTCAACACCTCGACGTCAAGCGCCCCCGTTGCGGGCACCAGCACTAATCCAGCGTGCCGAGTGTCGTTTTCGTGGGATTCGAGCTCTGCGTTGGTAGCGGGCGTACCCAATCCACTGTACGGAATGTTCCCGTCCTTCGTTGGCTCGGGAAGCAACACCGCAACACAATTCGTCGCCGACGGCGCAACCAACGTCAATTTGGGCCTGAACTACCCGAGCGAATTCTGTCAAAACAATCCGACACTCGTGACCAACTGCATGCGTTTTGGAGCGAGCAACGACGCCACCAATGGCCCGCGTGCGGCACTGAACGGCTTCCCTTACACCTCATCGGGTAACAGCGTCGCGCCGGCCGCCTTAGCGCTCAATAGTCAGTTGGGTTCAACCTGGGGGCTTGCTTACCACAAGGCTCAGAAGAAAGTATTGGTGTCGGCGTACCTTAAACGGAACATTGGCGTGGGAACCGGCGGGCTTGGTCAGATTTATTTGGTTGACGCGAGCAACACCGCGACGCCAACGCAAACAGTCAGCAATTTCCTCAATCTAGAAGTCTTGAAGCCCGGCTCGGCGGGGCCGAATCCGCGAGTGACGCCAACGCCTGCGCCGGGAGTTTCGCCGACGGATCCCGCTGGCGTGAATTACCAGCAGGATTTTGATGTGGTTGTGTCCGGCGATCTGAAGACCGGCAAACTGGGCATTGGCGACCTTGAATTGTCAGACGACCAAACCACGCTCTATGCGATTGGTCTGAACTCAAGAAAGCTCTACGTTATTCCAGTGGGTGCGAGTCTCACGGCTCCTGCCGCGTCGGCAATCACTGAAGTGGCGCTGCCAGACCCGGGCACCGGTGTCACGGGATGCCCCGCCGATAGCGCCACACCTTCCGGTGAGCTGAACCTAAATTTGCGTCCGTTCGCACTGAAATCGCACAAGGGAGCGCTATACGTAGGATTGACCTGTACGGCTGAAAGCACCGGATCGAGTGCTGCCCTTCGAGCGTTTGTCTATCGATACAACGGTACGTCGTTTACGCAAGTAGCAAATACATCACTTGACTACGCTCTAGAACTTGCAACGGTTGCCGTGCCGTGGAGCGCCTGGAAAGACACTGCCGACACGGGCTTTAGCGGATGCTGCTTCGAAGTACCCGAACCACTCCTTACCGACATTGAGTTTGCGCCTTCGGGAGACATGCTGCTCGGCCTTCGTGATCGCATGGGAGATGCGACCGGCCGTGGGAACTTCGCCTTGAACGGCGGCACAATTGTGGACGGTCGTGCGCACGGCGATCTTATTCGCGCTTGCTTTGGTGGGACGGGCTCGACCAATCCCGGACTTTATGATGCGGACAACTGTACGCCGAATGGCCGAGCCTACTCTACCGACAATCTTCCAGATCCCAACAACCCGATGGGCGGCTTGACTCAGGTTCCGGGCTTCACGGAGGTGGTAACAACTGCAAAGGATCCGGTACAGATTTACTCAAGCGGCGTAGCCTGGTACACCAACGATGCCAACGGAACCGCCACCCGCGGCTATGAGGTGATGAACAACGGCAGCGATCCTAGCGATCTGGGTAGCAAGGCCTCACAGATGGGCGATCTCGAAGCGCTTTGCGATGCCGCGCCGCTAGAGATTGGCAATCGTGTTTGGCGCGATCTCAATGGCAACGGCGTCCAAGATGCCGGTGAGCCGCCAATTGGAAACGTTACAGTCAATCTGTATGCTCCGGGCGGTTCGACCTTGATTGCGTCGGCCGTGACCGACGCTAACGGTAATTACTACTTCAGCAACAAAACCCTCGATGAAAACGGCGCCGCGTTGACACAAACGAACGGTGGTTCAGTTGTGAATGCAATCGCCGCTTTGACGCCTAGCACCGCTGGTTTCGTGATTCGGCTAGATAACCCAAGCAACTACAGCTCGGGCGGCTCGCTGAACGGTTTGTCGCTAACGACGCCCAATTCGGGCGGCATCGCCACAAATGATCCACTCACTGATTTGACCGATTCGGATGCAACACTTCCGAGTCCGAGTGCCGCGATTGGCACGGGAAACTATCCCTTCATCACATTCAACACTGGCGGGCCCGGAAGCAATAACTTTGGCCTTGATGCTGGCTTTACACTCCCACCGCCCACATTTAGCCTCGGCAACCGAATCTGGTTAGATACGAACAACGACGGCACGATTAACAACGGCGAGGTGGGTCGCGCTGGCGTGTTGGTGAGTGTTACCAACGCGGCGGGTCAGCAGCTCTACTTGCAGTCTGACGGCTCGGTGTCGACGACGGCTACTGGCACGCGACTCTCGGTGCTCACTGACAGCGACGGCTACTACCGTTTTGATGGCCTGCCCGCTGGCAGCTTCAAGGTCAAGGTTGAACCGACGAACTGGAGCGGACAGAGCGGCAACTTCCCGCTGGGCACGCTTTCGAGTACCAGCAGGGCCGCCAGTGGCGCACCGTTGGCGGCCTACGCCAATTCAAACGGCACGGCCGCCTCTGGCAGCACCCGTAACAGTGACGGCAGCTACGACAGCCCCACCGGAACGGGCGCGACCAACAACACGGATAAGGGTGTTCAACCCGCCGCTGTTGGAGACTACCTAACCGCGGGCGTTAGCTCCAACATCGTCACCTTGGGTGCGAGCAACCAACCTACCACCGACAGCGCCGACGTGGGCGGCGGTGCTGCCGCCAACGGCCCGAGCGGTAACGGAGGCGACAACTTAACGCTTGATTTCGGTTTCTACCGAGTCAGCCTGGGCGATCTGGTCTGGCTCGATAACGGCGCGGGCGGCGGTGTCGCCAACAACGGCCTACGCGATGACAGGGAACCTGGCATTGACGGGGTCACTGTGCAACTCGTTGATCAAGCCACAGGCAACGTCATCGCCCAAACGGTCACCGGCGGCGGGGGACTCTACAGCTTCACGCAACAGACCAGCGGGCCCGCCAGTAGCGCGCCGGGCGTTGCCAACGGCATTCCGCTCGAAGCGGGTGTGAACTATGTAGTGCGAATTCCCGGCGGACAGTCGGTGATTGCGGGTCTGCAGAGCTCGGCCGACGCCGCAAACACCGGCACACCACTCACGACCAACCAAGACGACAGCGTGACTGGCACCGCCAGCACCAGCACTACGCTCAACTCCGCCGCATTTACGCTCACCGCGTACGCGCAAGGCGCGGGTACCAACAACACCACGAGCCGTAACAGCAACGGCGCGACTGATCAGCCAAGCGTCGACTTTGGCCTCTATCAGACGCCGGTCTGCGCGCTCGCGATCACGCCCGCGCCCACGGTGAGCGCCTGCGTGCCCTCCACCAACACCTACTCGGTCACGGTCAACCTGAGCTACAGCACCGCCCCAGCAGGAGAGGCGATCAACGTCGGCTTGACGGGCGCGGCGAGTCAGAGCGTCGCACAGCCCAACACCAGCGCCACGTTTAGCGGACTCATTGCCGATGGTGCCAGTAAAACGATCACCGCAGCGTTTGCGACGACCAGCAGCTGCGCGGCGCGCAACGTCAATATCACCGCGCCAGCGGCCTGTGCACAGGGCAGCCTGCAGATCAACAAAACCGTCACGGGCGGCCCAGCGGCTGGCGTTTCGGCCACGTTTAATTTCTCCGTCAACTGCGGCGCTGCGGGCACTTTCACGCCAAGCATCACCCTGACGGCGGCCAGCAGCGGATCGGCCACGGTCAACAACATCCCCTCACCGGCCACCTGCACGGTGACTGAGACTGCGCCAAGCGCCGGATCAGCGCCAAGTGGCTACACCTGGGGCGCGACGCCTGCGGCCAACAGCGGCATCAGCGTTACCACTGGCGGGACAGCCACCACGAGCTTCACCAACACCCTCGTTGCCAGCTACAGCCTCGGCAACCGAGTCTGGTTTGACACCAACAACGATGGTGTGTTGAACAACGGCGAGACGGGGGCCTCTGGCGTAAAGGGACAGCCTGGCATAAAGGTACAGCTCCTAGACAACACCGGCGCCCCGGTTGCAGGTCAAGCGGTGTTGACTGACGCCAACGGCTACTACCGATTTGATGGTTTGGCGGCGGGCAGCTACGCCGTGCAGATTACGCCAGACAACTGGACGGGTTTGAGTGGCAACCTGCCGGTGGGCACCACCAGTGGCGCGAGCGTCGCAGCAATCGGTCGCCCCTTGGCGGGCTACCAAAGCTCGACTGGCGTCACGGGTATCACCAGCGGCACAGGCAGCACCAACAACAACGACAAAGGCATTGACCCAGCGGGCACTTACGCCACCGCAGGCGTTAAATCCGGCAACGTCATCTTGGGCGTGGGTCAACAACCAAGCGGCGACGCTGACGCAGGCGCTGCCGGCGCCGGCGCCAACGGTCCGACGCTCGACGCCAACGACAACTTAACCGTTGACTTTGGCTTCTTCCGATTGACCGTGGGCGACACCGTCTGGCGCGACGATGGCGCGGGCACGGCGGCCAACTACAACAACGGCCTCAAAGATGCAGGCGAAACCGGTATCGGCAACGTCACGCTCGAGCTTCGCAAAGCGGGCGTCGTCGTTGCGGTGGCCACCACCGACGGCAGCGGCAATTACAGCTTCACCGAGCAGACCAACGCCGCGGGTACCGGCACGGGCGAACCGCTCGTTGCTGGCAATGACTACACCATCACCATCGCCGCCAACCAAACCACACTCGCTGGCCTCAGAAGCAGTGCGGCGCCGGCCGCCCAGCCCGCTGTGGGTAGCGTCGGCAACGCCACCAACGACGATGGCGACAAAGGTACGGGTACCGCTGCTACGACCGCCGCGACCAGCACCGCCGCCTTCACGCTCGACGCGAGCGCCACCGGCGCTGCGGCCAACGCCAACAACACCTACGGTCGCGCTCAAAGCAACGCCGACAACGGCACTAGCCACAAGCCCGACATGGATTTCGGCTTCGTACCTAGCTACGCCATCGGCAACCGACTCTGGTTTGACACCAACAACAACGGCCAAATCGACGCCACTGAGCTCCCAATTGACGGCGCCTTGGTCGAGCTGACCAACGCTGCAGGCGCGAAGCTCTATCGTACGTCCGCAACGGACAACACCCCGACGACGACCGTCACGGCACTACCGATTGAGCAAACCAGCGCCAACGGCGGCTACTACCTCTTTGATTCGTTGCCTGCGGGCACCTTCCGTGTGCGCGTGGCTGCGAGCAACTGGGCGACGGGTCAACCGTTGGCGGGTTACGCCAGCGCTTCGGGCGCAACCAACGCCGGCGCCACCTTTGCCGCAGGCGACAACAACAAAGACCACGGCACCGATCCGGCCAGTGCAGCAGCCTACGTCACGAGCGGCGTGAGCAGTGCTGACATCGTGCTGGGTGCGGCCACCGTCGGCACGGGTGACACCACCGAGACGGGTGCCAACACTGGAACCCCACCCACGAGTGGCGCGGGTGACGCCAACGACAATTTGACGATTGACTTCGGCTTCTATCGCTTGAGCATCGGCAACTTGGTCTGGAGCGACTCGGGCGCGGGCGGTGGAGTCTTTAACGACGGCATCCGAAACGGCACCGAACCCGGGCTCGCGGGCGTCACCGTGCAGCTCTTGGACAGCAACAATGTCGTCATTGCGCAAACTCGCACCGACAGCAGCGGCAACTACAGCTTCAACCAAGGCACCAGCGCGCCCGCCGACGGCAGCGCAGGTGTGGCCAACGGTCAACCGATCCTGCCGGGCAACTACACCGTGCGGATTCCACAAGCCGTCACCGGCGGCGTGAACGCGTCGCTGGTGGGCTCCACGAGCTCGGCCGACACAGCGGGCGGTCGCGCTAACGCCGACAGCCAAGACAATGGTCCCGGCAGCGCGCAGGCCAGCGGCGGCAACATCACCACGACGACGATTGCCTTGGCCGCCAACACTGGGACTGGCATCATCGTCAC
>JAAFHR010000498.1 GCA_013298455.1 Betaproteobacteria bacterium
AAACATAGCGGTTTTCCTCTTCTCTCTTTTTGACACTTAAGGTGATGGTAACGCTTCGCGATAGGCGGCGGCTTGCTCTTCCGCTCGTCGCTTTTCGGAGCGCGCGAGCCACAGGCTGCCAAAGATGACACCCATCGCTACGATGAAAATCATGATCGCAGCAATTGCGTTGATGGTGGGGCTCATCCCGAGTCGGGCTCGCGAGAAAATCACAATCGGTAAGGTCGTGGATCCTGGCCCTGACAAAAACGCCGAGAGCACTACATCATCGAGCGAAATGGTGAACGTGAGCAGCCATGCCGACATCAGGCTCGGTGCGATCATCGGCAACGTGACCAAGCGAAAAACTTCATGCGGACGACAGCCCAAATCCATCGCCGCCTCTTCGAGCGATTTGTCGAGCTCCATCAAGCGCGACTGAACCACCACAGCCGCATAGGCCATGCCAAGCAAGGTGTGTCCAAGCCAAATCGTTAGCACGCCGCGCTCTGGAACGCCAAACGCGCGCTGCACTGAGACCAGCATCAACAAGAGCGAGAGGCCGATGATGACTTCGGGCATCACCAGCGGTGCGTTGACCATCCCCGAAAAAATCGTACGCCCTTTAAATTTGGTGTAGCGCACCATCGCGAACGCCGCCATTGTGCCAAGCAACACGCTCGCCGTTGCGGTGAGAAACGCGATCTGCAACGAGCGCCAGAGCGCTTCCTTCACTTCGCGATCATTGAGAATTTCGCCGTACCACTTCAGCGTGAAGCCGCCCCACTGCGTTGCGAGTTTCGAATCGTTAAAGGAGAAAACGACGAGAGTAAAGATTGGCAGGTACAGAAACAGAAAGACTACGATCATCCAACCGAGTCCGAAGCGAGAGCGTGGCATTAGATGCGCCCTTTCTCGCGTGCCGCGTTTTCGGTTTGTGCCTTGTTAAAAATGGCGAGCGGAATGATGATCAGCATCACCATTACGACCGCGACCGCCGAGGCCATAGCCCAATCGTTGTTGCTGAAAAATTCGTCCCACAACACGCGCCCAATCATCAAGGTGCTCGGCCCGCCGAGTAATTCTGGGATCACGAATTCGCCCACGCAGGGAATGAATACCAACATCGAACCCGCGATGATTCCAGCTTTGGAGAGCGGAATCGTTACCTTCCAAAACGCGGTGAGCGGCTTCGCACCGAGATCCGCTGCAGCTTCGAGCAAGCGAAGATCGAGTTTCACCAAGTTGGCATAGAGCGGCAAAATCATGAACGGCAAATAGGCATAGACCATGCCGATCAAGAGCGAGAACGAGGTGTTCATCATCTTTAGCGGCTCGCTGATCGCGCCAACCGCCAACAGCAAATCGTTGATCACGCCATTCGTGGCGAGCAGTCCCTTCCATGCGTAAACCCGCAGCAGCAGCGACGTCCAAAACGGCAACATCACCATCATCAGCAGGGCCGGACGCCAAGTCGCTGGCGATCTGGCCATGAAGTACGCAAACGGATAGCCAATCAGCAAGCAGATGATCGTGGTGACACCCGCGTAATAAATCGATGAGAGATATGTTTTCAGGTAGAGCGCGTCGGAGGCTAAAAACGCGTAGTTTCCCCACTTCACGTTCCACTGCAGATGCCCGTCTGTGAAGACAAACATTTCTTTGAAGTGAATGCCGTCGGACTCTGAAATACTGATCTTGACGACGATCAGGAACGGCACCAAAAAGAACAGTACCAACCAAAGGTATGGAATACCGATGACTGTGCGCGCACCCAGTGCATCAAGCCAACTGCGGCGACCCGTGCCAGCGGCGTTGTGATGGGTGTTGACGGGGGAGCTGGCCATTTGCGTGGGCTATTGAGTCAAGACCACGACATCTGAGCCATCCCACCACGCGTAGACCGTGTCGTCCCAATCGAGGCGGTTGTCATCGTGGCGAGCGTCGTTGGTGTTCATCACTTTAAGTGTGAGTCCCGTTGCAAGCTTCACGTGATAAGTCGTATAGCTGCCAAGGTAGGAGACGTTTTTAACGATGCCCTGCACGCAGTTAAATCCGTCTTCCCGAGCCGATTCGCGTTGCTCGGGCGTCGGGGCATTTTTCTGCAAGCAAATCTTTTCGGGGCGCAGCGCAACGTGAACGTCCATTCCCAACGTGCCGGTGATGCCATGGCTCACGAACTGTTTGCATTCGGCGGTTTCGATGACCACGTGATCGGGTTCGTCGACGGTGAGTATGCCTTTGAACAAATTGACGTTGCCAATGAAGTCGGCAACGTACTTCGTCGCCGGGGTTTCGTAAATTTCGCGCGGAGGGCCGACTTGCAAAAAGCCGCCCGATTTCATCACTGCGATGCGGCTCGCCATCGTCATCGCTTCTTCTTGGTCATGGGTCACCATCACGCAAGTCACGCCGACCTTGTCGATGATGTTGACCAACTCAATTTGCGTTTGCTCGCGCAGTTTTTTGTCGAGCGCACCGAGCGGCTCGTCAAGCAGCAAAAGCTTAGGCCGTTTGGCGAGGCTTCTGGCAAGGGCCACGCGTTGTTGCTGCCCCCCCGAGAGCTGATGCGGTTTGCGCTTGGCAAATTGCTTGAGCTGAGTC
>JAAFHR010000500.1 GCA_013298455.1 Betaproteobacteria bacterium
AAAGCCCCCACGGGCGAACACGCGCAGCGCTTCACTGAGATCAAAAAAATCCTCCGGGAGCACAAGCTGCATTCGGTGTGCGAAGAGGCCAGCTGCCCCAACATCGGCGAGTGCTTCGGTAAGGGCACGGCCACCTTCATGATCATGGGCGACATCTGCACGCGGCGCTGCCCGTTTTGCGATGTCGGTCACGGTCGCCCCAATCCGCTCGACATCGATGAGCCGAAAAATCTCGCCAAAACCATCGCCGCGCTGCGCTTAAAGTACGTGGTGATCACCAGCGTTGATCGCGATGATCTGCGCGATGGCGGTGCGGGGCATTTCGTTGAATGCATCAAAGAAGTTCGCGCGCAATCGCCGCAAACACAAATCGAAGTCTTGGTACCCGATTTCCGGGGCCGCGTTGATAAAGCGCTCGCGATACTCGAAGCCGCGCCGCCCGACGTGATGAATCACAACATGGAAACCGTGCCGCGCCTCTACAAACAAGCGCGCCCCGGTTCAGACTACGCGCATTCGTTGAAGCTATTGAAAGACTTCAAAGCGAAGTTTCCGGACGTGCCCACCAAGAGTGGCCTCATGGTCGGCCTAGGCGAAACCGACGACGAAATCCTCGAAGTGATGCGCGACATGCGTGCTCATAACATCGACATGCTCACCATCGGCCAGTATTTGCAGCCCTCAGCGAGCCATCTGCCGGTGCTTCGCTATGTGCATCCCGACACGTTCAAAATGTTTGAAAAAGAAGCCTATGCGATGGGCTTCAAACACGCAGCGGTCGGCGCGATGGTTCGCAGCAGTTATCACGCGGATGTGCAGGCCAGCGGCGTGGTTTAGGTCGCGTTCGTAGCGTTGCACTACGCAATAACACTTTTTTGAAAAGCCTTATTGAATATGGCCTACAGACGATTTTCGTTTAGTTTCGAAAAACGTTGAAAATGCGCTGAAGCCCACAATAGACAAGGCGTACCCAGCTAATGCTGGGATTCATCAGCGCTCTAGCCACAAACGCTCACGGTTTCAGCGCTTCAATGCGTTGAAGCACTTGCAGATCGGTAAGCGATCCGCGTTTCGCATTCGCCGTGATCGCGCTTTGCTCGCCGACGGTCATCGCGGCGACCGTGTTCGGATTGAGCAATCGACGCAGGATCATCACCCCATCAGTCATCGCCAATGTTTGCCCGTCGCCGTCAACGTCGAAATTCGTCAAATGATTTGCGATGTGGGTTTCGATCTCGCCCGCGTCGCGTAAGGTCGCGCTGACGCCTCGTGCGTTTGCGATCAGCGCGGCGCCCCGGTAGCCCAGCAGGTAGCGCATCAATAGCACGCCGTCAGTCGCCGCGTCGTAGTAGGTTGCCGGAAAGCTCGCGTCGATGTTGAGCGGTGATGTTTTCACGTTGATTCGTGTACCCGTGAGCGCGGGTTGGGCTTGTGCTGCATCGACGGCCGCCGACCAGCCGGGGCTCCCGGCGACCAAGTAGCTCACATTGCCCTTCGACGCAGTGCCGCTGCGATTGAGCCGCGTTAAGAGCGCGCGCCGATCGGCCGCATTGAGAAAAATTCGAAATCGCGAGGCGCTCTCAATTTCAACACCGCCTGAGGTCAACGCATAGGGCGCGCCATCGCCATAGAGCGTCAGTTTCGACGGATCAATGTCGTTGTTCGCCCCGGTGAGCGACACGAGCTCAGTGCCGTCCACAACGAGCTCGCCGGTGACGGCGTCATAGGTGGCGCTGGGTGCAATAGCCGATTGATCGATCACCCAGTTCAACCGCGCAAGCGGGGTGAGCGCAGCATCGTAGGTCGCTGGGTCTTCGCTGATGGTGAGCAACCGGGGGCGCGACGCGTTGTAGACGATGGGGGTCGTCGCATCTCGATTTCGCTCCGTCGCGGTGTCCGTCTCTATTTTGATCACAAGCGCCGCGTCGAATCGCTTCCTAAAACGGGCCGCAATCGGAACGGTGCCCGAGCTCGACAGCGCTGCATTTGCGAGGTCAAGCATCACTTGACCTTTCGTCTTGAAGTTGGCTTGGTTGACCCAGTAGGCAAGTGCTGCTGAATCGGGCGCTACGTCCAACAGTAAGGTGTAGAGCTGGGTGACGAATTCAGTGTTGGTGAAATAGGAGGGGAAATTCGCTCGGCTCACTGGGCGATCGTAGATGTCTTGAAGCACAACGGCAGCCGCTACCCCTTGCTGCAACCTCGAGCGCCAAAACACGTACTCGTCCCAACTAAACGCATCCGCGCCGTGCATCGCGTACGAGCCAATCATTGTGACGATATCGTTCACAGAAATCCGAAGATTCGCGTAAGGCTCCCCGGATACGGTTGCGCCACCCATCGTTGGGCGTGCGGCGTTGGCGAGCGGCACGCAAAAGGCGGCTGCCAGTGCGAAACCGATCACTGCGTCGCACCATCGTTGAACGGCGGGACTGCGCTTCTGCGGCGCAATAGTCGTTGATGGAAGGTTTTGGAAATCTGGAATCCGAGTCGTCATACTTGTGGCTATCAAGAATCGAATATTCGCGATACCCAGCAATGCTAATTTACGAAACGCG
>JAAFHR010000502.1 GCA_013298455.1 Betaproteobacteria bacterium
TACTAGGCAACGTGAAATCGTTCGTTAAGGGCAAATGTAGGCGCGGACTTGGCCGCGCTGACGCCCCGTGGAGCGCGGCCAGGTCCGCGCCTACAACACTGCGCTAAGCGGCACTAAGACCGGCTCATTGCGCCCAGCGGAATCAGGACACTCGCGTAATCAAAGGAGCTCACTATGATCCGCTTACTCATCGTCTGGTTACTCAACGCCGCAGCCTTGATGGCTGTGGCCTACATCGTGCCGGGCGTCACCGTAGTGAATTTCATCGCGGCGCTCATCGCTGCGTTTGCATTGGGTTTTGTCAACACCTTGATTCGCCCAATTTTGGCGATCTTGACCTTGCCAATCACCGTGCTGACCTTGGGTTTCTTCTACGTGTTGCTCAACGGTTTTTTGTTTTGGGGTACGAGCAAAATTCTCGGCGGCTTTGAAGTTAAGGGCTTCGTGGCGGCGGTGCTCGGCGGCTTGCTCTACGGCTTGATTGCGTGGGCGCTTGCCTACATCATTCCATTCGGCAAGAAGTCGAAAGCGAAGTGAATTCACGCTGTGCGTGCTGACATGCTTTTGGTGTCACGCGGTCTTGCGCCGTCTCGCACCGCAGCCCAACGGTTGATCGAAGCGGGGCACGTGTTCGCACGACACGGCGCAGAGCGCGTTCAGCTCAGCAAATCAAGCGCCACACTGCCAGAAGACGTTGACGTTGAGATCGAACTAAACGCCTTAGAGCGCTTTGTTTCTCGCGGAGGCCTCAAGCTCGATGCGGCGCTCGATCAAGTTGGGCTGAATGTGACTGGCTTTCACTGTCTGGACGTTGGCCAATCCACGGGCGGTTTCACGGATTGTTTGTTGAAGCGCGGCGCGGCGCATGTCGTTGGCGTTGATGTGGGGCACGATCAGTTGCACCCGAGTTTGCGTAGCGATCCGCGCGTGACTTGCATTGAGGGTTTCAACGCTCGTGAACTGAGCTCGGCGTCGCTCGAAGGTGCAAACGCTTCTCTCGCGCGGCCATTCGCGGCGAGCCGCTCCTACAGCGCGTTTGATTTAATCGTGGCGGATGTGTCGTTTATCTCGGTGACCAAAGTGTTGCCCGCGTGGCGCGACCTACTCGGCGCTGAAGGATGCGTGTTGAGTTTGGTCAAACCGCAGTTTGAAGTGGGCGCAGACAACATCGCACGTGGCGGGATCGTTCGCGATGAATCGCTTTTTGTTCAGGTCGAACAAAACATTCTTGCCGCGTGTAAGGCTCATGGTTTGCACGTGCTCGATTACTTCGACAGCGCCATCACCGGGACGGACGGCAATCGAGAGTTTTTCCTGTTTGCAGAGCGTGTTCAATGAGCGCGAACAAAGACGAGTTTCGTGACTACTGCATCGAGCTCTTGAGCGGCTTGCGTCAGGGCGCGATCGCATCCAAAAAGATGTTTGGCGGTGTGAGCTTTTCGATTGACGGAAAGACATTTGCGATCATCTCCATGGATCAGCTTTGGCTCAAAGTCGACGACGAGTGTCGCGCCGAATTCGAAGCCGCCAACTGCCGCATCTTCACCTACGATGCCGACGGCAAAACAAAATCAATGAACTACTACACCGTGCCCGAAGAGGCTATGGAATCGGCCGCGCTGATGCGGCCCTGGGCGCTACTAGGCTGGGGAGCGGCGCTCAGAGCTGCGGCCGCAAAGGCAACCAAAGCGGCAAACACTGCAAAGAAACCACGAGCACCACGCGCCGACGCTACGAAAAACTAAAAACCAAATGAACAACATCTCTTTCGAATTCTTTCCTCCGAACACGCCCGAAGGCGAAGTAAAACTGCGCGCCGTGACCGAGCAGCTGATGCTTTTGAAGCCCAAATATTTCAGCGTCACCTACGGCGCAGGCGGCTCAACGCGCGAGAAAACACTTTCAACCGTGCGCGCCGTTGCTGCGGCGGGCAACGACGTCGCGCCGCATCTTTCATGCGTGGGTGCAACCAAGGCGAGTGTTCGCGAACTGCTGCATGCGTACCGAGATCAAGGCATCAAGCGCATGGTGGCGCTCGGTGGCGACGTGCCTTCTGGCATGGTTGCAGCGGGCGATTTTCGCTATGCCACCGATTTGATCGAATTCATTCGTCAAGAAACGGGTGAACACTTTGCGCTCAACGTCGCGGCGTATCCCGAAGTCCATCCGCGAGCGCAAACGGCCAAAGCCGATTTGGCCGCGCTGAAACTCAAGCAAACCTTGGGCGGCAACGTTGCGGTCACCCAGTTTTTCTACAACGCCGATGCGTACTTCGCCTTCGTCGACGCCGCCCACGCAGCGGGCATCACGATCCCCATCATCGCGGGCATCATGCCGCTTCACAGCTACAGTAAGGTCGCGCGATTTGCTGAAATGTGCGGTGCCGAAATGCCGCGCTGGCTCAGCAAGCGCATGGCTGATTTGGGCGACGATGCCGAGGGCGTTCGCGAACTTGGGCTCGATGTGGTGACGTCGATGTGTGAACGCTTGATTGCAGGCGGCGCACCGGGCTTTCATTTCTATACGATGAATCAAGCCGC
>JAAFHR010000503.1 GCA_013298455.1 Betaproteobacteria bacterium
GGTGGTTGAAGGCAACACGGTAATCGCCATGCTCTCGATCAGGGACATCATGGACGACATCATCGCGCAGCACGAATTCACGATTTCGCAGCTTGAGAGCTATATCAACCAGTAGAGCCGCAGCAAAACGAGTACCCACAAAAAAGCCCGCGCAGCTCTCACTGCGCGGGCTTTTCGTTTTCAAGTAACCGCTGTCGCCTTTACAGTTTCTGCGATTGCATGAAGGTATCGAAGCGCATTTCAGTGAAGCGGAACCACAGGTTCGCGTCTTGACGGAACTTGGCGTAGTCGTCGTAAATCTTTTTCCATGCGGGGTTCTTGCTCGAAATGTCGGCATAGAGCTCCATCGATTCTTTGAACGCTTTGTTCATCAAATCTTGTGGGAACGGATGCAATTTCGTGCCGCTGGCAACGAGTTGTTTCAACGCGCCGGGGTTACGGGCATCGTACTTAGCTTGCATTTCGGTGTGCGCGTAAGCGGCTGCGTTTTCAACAATCGCTTTGTACTCGGGCGTGAGTGCATCAAACGCTTTTTGGTTCACGAACAGATCGAGCTGTGGGCCACCTTCCCACCAACCTGGGTAGTAGTAGTGAGGCGCTACCTTATTGAAGCCGAGCTTTTGGTCATCGTACGGGCCGACCCATTCGCACGCATCAATCGTGCCTTTTTCCAGCGCTTGATAAATTTCGCCGCCGGGAATGTTTTGTGGAACCGCACCCAAACGTGCGCACACTTTGCCAGCGAATCCGCCAACGCGGAATTTCAAACCTTTGAAATCGTCAGCCGATTTGATTTCTTTGCGATACCAGCCGCCCATCTGCGCGCCAGTGTTGCCCATTGGGAAGCTCGTGAAGTTGTACTTCGCGTAGAACTCGCGCATCAGCTTGAGGCCATTGCCTTCGTACTGCCACGCAGTCATTTGGCGGCTATTCAAGCCGAAAGGAATCGCGCAGCCGAGCGCAAACGCGTCGTCTTTACCGAAGTAGTAGTAAGGCGCTGTATGACCGCACTCCACGGTGCCGTTTTGAACAGCGTCCACGAGACCAGGCATGGGCACCAACTCACCGGCAGCGTGCACGGAGATTTGGAATCGGCCACCCGTCATTTTTGAGACTTGCTGCGCGAACACCTCAGCGGCGCCGTAAATCGTGTCGAGCGCTTTCGGGAAGCCCGACGTCAAACGCCAACGCACTGCGGGCGATTGGCCGATAACCGCTGGCGCGGCGAGAATGGCACCACCAGTTGCAGCGCCCGCTGCAGCTTTGGTCAGAAAATCACGACGTTGCATAGTCTCTCCTGGGGATTATTGTTTCGAACTTTGTAGCGCTGAGCGAGCGATTGAGCTGGCTTTGCTCACAGAGCGATTAGGCTAGGCCTCTCCGCCAAGCCAACTCACAATTGTAGGCCGCGCGACCTGTCACCTAAATCGGGTTATCCCGCGCGGTGGCCATGTTCTCGACCTGTGTTGAGCGCTTGCCAACTCGTTGTCAGCGTGCCTACCTAGAATCGTTTGAGGCCAAACACTTTGGCCACGAAGCGCACCGGGGTTCGGTCGCAGCACTCAACGGGGAACGGGAAAAGCGATGCAACGATTCATTCAAGTGTTTACGACGGTGCTGCTGGGCGGCTCGATTAGTGGGGCGCATGCGGTGAGCCCGATGATTGGAGCGGTGCCGGTCGATTTTGTGCTGTTCGCATGCGTGCTAGCGGGTGTGGCACTGCTGCACAAGCATTCGCTCAAAGTCGCGGTGATCGGCGCGGTCGTTATCGCTCTCTACAAAATTTTGTTTTCCTCGTTTAAGGCGGGCACAGGTGTCGGCGGCTTTGCTGGGCATTTGGGGCACGAATGGGTGCTACTGGCCAATTTGCTTTGCCTATTGGTGGGCTTTGCGCTCCTGTCCAATCACTTCGAAAAGAGCGAAGTGCCCAAGGTGTTGCCGCATTTCTTGCCCGACGATTGGAAGGGCGGATTCGTTTTGCTCATTTTGGTGTTTGTACTGTCGGCATTTCTTGACAACATCGCCGCAGCATTGATCGGCGGTACGGTTGCCTCGGCGGTGTTTCGCAAAAAGGTGCATGTGGGCTACCTTGCCGGGATCGTAGCCGCATCAAACGCCGGGGGCTCGGGCTCGGTCGTTGGCGACACCACCACGACGATGCTTTGGCTAGCCGGTGCCTCGCCGCTCTCCGTCTTGCATGCCTACGTTGCCGCTATTGTCGCGGTGTGTATCGTGGGGGTCGTAGCGTCGAAGCAGCAACAGGCGTATTCGCCGATCATCAAAGACGCGAAGGTGGCGCATCGCGTTGATTGGGCGCGGCTAGGGATTGTGTTTTGGATTTTGTTGGTAGCGATCATCGCCAACGTGTTGGTGAACATTCAATTCGCCGAGCTTGGGGATCGCTTCCCGATTTTGGGCATTGCGGTGTGGGTGGCGATTTTGCTCGCGATACCGATCCGTAAACCCGATTGGAGCTTGGTGCCCGACGCCGCTAAGGGCGCGGTGTTTTTGCTGTCGCTTAT
>JAAFHR010000504.1 GCA_013298455.1 Betaproteobacteria bacterium
AGTCGCTCGGCTACAAAAAAGGTGATCGCTCGATCATCTACATGCCGATGTCGATTGAGGCGGTGATCGCGATGCAGGCCTGCGCGCGAATTGGTGTCACGCACTCCGTCGTGTTCGGTGGCTTCTCGGCGAAGAGTTTGCAAGAGCGCATCGTCGACGTGGGCGCAACGCTCGTGATCGCCGCCGATGAACAAATGCGCGGCGGCAAAGCCCTGCCGCTCAAACCCGCCGTGGACGAGGCCTACAGCATGGGCGGCTGTGACGCAGTGCGCCACACCATCGTCTACAAACGCACCGGCGGCAATGTGGCTTGGGGCATGAAAGATATCGAATGGGCGAAGGTTGAAGGCGGTCAATCGGACGATTGCCCCGCGGTGATGGTCGACGCCGAGCATCCGCTGTTCGTGCTGTACACCTCGGGCTCCACCGGAAAACCCAAGGGCGTACAGCATTCAACCGGCGGCTACATGCTGCATGCGATGCTCACGATGAAGTGGACGTTCGACATCAAGCCGAGCGATGTGTTTTGGTGTACCGCCGATGTGGGCTGGGTGACGGGTCACACGTACGTGGCCTACGGACCTTTGGCAACGGGTGCCACGCAAATCATTTTCGAAGGCGTGCCGACGTTCCCGAATGCCGGTCGTTTCTGGGAGATGATTCAGAAACACCAGTGCACGATTTTCTACACTGCGCCAACCGCGATTCGCTCGTTGATTAAAGCGGCAGAAGTGGCACCCGATTTCGCGCCCTCGAAGTACGATTTGAAGTCGCTTCGCTTGCTCGGCTCCGTGGGCGAACCGATCAATCCCGAAGCGTGGATGTGGTACTACAAGCACATCGGTGGCGAGCGCTGTCCGATTGTTGACACCTTCTGGCAAACCGAAACCGGTGGTCACATGATCACGCCGCTGCCTGGTGTTACGCCGCTGGTGCCGGGCTCTTGCACCACGCCGCTGCCCGGTATCACCGCCGCGATTGTTGACGAACTGGGTGCAGACGTCGCCAACGGTTCAGGCGGCATTTTGGTGGTGAAAAAACCATGGCCGTCGATGATTCGAACGATTTGGGGCGATCCTGAGCGCTTCAAAAAAGCGTATTTCCCATCGGAGCTCAAGGGCTATTACTTGGCAGGCGACGGTGCCGTTCGCGATGCCGTCACCGGCAATTTCCGCATCACCGGACGAATCGATGATGTGCTGAACGTCTCGGGGCATCGCCTTGGAACGATGGAGATCGAATCTGCTTTGGTGGCTAACACCGCACTGGTGGCCGAGGCCGCTGTGGTGGGTCGCCCAGACGACACCACAGGCGAAGCGATTGTCGCGTTCGTGGTGTTGAAGGGCGCACGCCCCACCGACAAAGAGGGTGCCGCCAAGCTCGCTAAAGAGCTTCGGGACTGGGTCGGCAAAGAGATCGGGCCGATTGCCAAACCGAAAGACATTCGCTTCGGTGACAATCTGCCGAAAACGCGCTCCGGAAAAATCATGCGCCGCCTGCTGCGCTCGATTGCCAAAGGCGAAGCGATCACCTCTGACATCTCAACGCTTGAAAACCCAGCGATTTTGGAGCAGTTGAAGCAGAGTTTGTAGGCTACGCCCAATGTAGGAGCGGCTTGCCGCGAAGGGCGTAGCGCTGCAGGAGCGATTTGAACGCAAACGGTTTGCGCTCCGTCGATTCGCGGCAAGCCGCTCCTACAGTATCCTCGCTCTCGGATGACCGATTGCCGCTTCGTGCATACTTCGCACCGATTCCACTCTGCAACCGTTTATGGACGCTTTTCTCGCTGTTTCGTACAGCATGTGTGTGCTGATTTCGCTGATTTATTTCGCGCAGCTCATCGTTGGCATTTTCAATTGGCCAGCGCGGCTCAATAACCCGATCTATCGATTTCTAGGCTTTTTGACCTCACCCGTCACCAAAGCGGTTCGAGCCATCACGCCGGGCAAAGTCGCGGATCGACATGTGCCCGTCGTCGCCGTGTTCTTGCTGTTTTGGTTGTGTTTGGTCATCTTCTTCGCGCGCTTGTATCTGCGGCGTCCTGAGCTCTTTCAATAGGTCAATGCTGTGAATTTTTTTCGACACTGGTATCTGACTAAGATCGCGACGTGGGCGCTCATTTTGAACAAGCGCGATATCGCCTACGACTACTACGCAAAAATTCTGGAAGCTGATCCTCAGGATGCGCTCACCCACGCGCGGGTCGCTTTTTTGCATTCCGAAGACGGCCGCCCAGCGCAGGCAATCGCCGGTTTTGAGCGCGTGGTGGCGATCAGCCCCAACGACGCCGATAGTCATTTCAATCTTGGATATTTGCTGCAAAAGGCTGAAGAACACACGCGAGCGATTGCGTCGTTTGATCGAGCGATTTCGCACAACGAAAAACTGGATCGTGCATGGTTTGGCAAAGCGCTCTCATTGATGGCGTTGGGGCGCACCGATGACGCGATTGCACCGCTGCGAAAAAACATCGAATTGCAACCGATGAGCCCCCACGGCCACATCGAATTGGCGCG
>JAAFHR010000505.1 GCA_013298455.1 Betaproteobacteria bacterium
CAAATCTTTTCGTGCGTCGGTGTTGAGCTTCACAACGACTGGAATCTGGCGCTGCGCCAAATTGAGTTTGGCGAGGGATTGATCGTAGTCGCCGACGGTCGCCACTCGGAGCGTTTCGGCAATCGCGGCGCTGGTGACGCCCAAGTCCGCAGCCTTCGCAGAATCAGGTCGAACGGAGATTTCAGGGCGCACTAGGCTCGCCGTTGAAGTAATGCTGCCAAGGCCAGGAATGGTGCGCAAATCGCGCTCAACATTGAGCGCAGCGGCAGTCAGTGCGGCGGTGTCGTCACCCGTCAAAACGAGCACATACTTCTCGCCAGAGCCACCCAAACCCACGTTGCTTCGAACGCCGGGGAGCGCCTCTAACGCAGTTCGAATGTTGGCTTCAATCGGCTGCTTGCGCTCTGGTCGTTCACTTCGAGGTGCGAGCAGAATCGTGAGCGTGGCTTTCCGGGCCTCAGCCGCGCCTTGAGGTGCGAACGGATCTGTACCTGCCAAGCCTCCGCCAATCGTCGTATAGACCGATTTAACGTACTTTACGCCGGAAATCAGCAAGCGAGCGCGCTCGGCGGCTGTCTCGGTGTCGGCAAGCGTTGAGCCGGGCGGCAACTCCAAGCGCACCTGCGTTTGCGAATTGTCATCGGGCGGAATGAAGCCCGTTGGGAGCAACGGAATCAACGCAATTGAGCCCGCGAAAAACAGGCCCGCCATCAAAAACGTTAGCCACCGATGCCGCAAGCACCACGCCGCCATTTTCATGTACCAGTTCAACCATTTCGGATCGCTGTGCGGCTTGACGATGGGCTTCAACAAATACGCCGCCATCATCGGCGTGAGCATCCGCGCCACGACGAGCGACGCGAACACCGCAAGCGCCGCCGTCCAACCAAACTGTTTGAAGAATTTTCCAGCGATGCCGCTCATGAACGCGGTGGGCAGAAACACCGCGATCAGCGTAAACGTGGTTGCGATCACCGCCAGACCAATTTCATCGGCCGCTTCGGTGGCTGCCTGCAATGGCGACTTACCCATTCGCAAATGGCGAACGATATTCTCAACCTCCACAATCGCATCATCGACCAAGATTCCGATCACCAACGAGAGCGCCAACAGCGTCACCACGTTGATCGAAAAGCCCAAGTAGTGCATGCCAATAAACGCTGGAATGACCGATAGCGGCAGCGCAACGGCTGACACAAACGTCGCGCGGAAATCGCGCAAAAACAAAAGTACGACCAACACTGCGAGAAATGCGCCTTCGTAGAGGAGCTTCATCGACGCATCGAATTCATCTTGCACAGGCGTGACGAAATCAAACGATTGCGTCAGCTCCAAATCAGGGTGCGTGAGCTTGAGTTCATCGAGCGCTTTGACCACGCCGTTACCCACGTCAATCTCGCTGGCACCTTTGCTACGCGCCACCTCGAATCCAACAACTGGAACGCCGTTGAGGAGCGCCGCTGAGCGAGGTTCGGCAAAGGTGTCAGCCACCGTAGCAATTTGATCCAAGCGAACCCGCTGACCGGATTGCAAGCTGATTTCCATCTTCGCTAGATCGCTGGCGCTGGCGACGGTGGCGAGCACACGAATCGGTTGTTCGCTACCGCCAATATCCGTGCGGCCGCCGGCTGCATCGAGCTGCATCGAGCGAAGCTGTCGCGACACATCCGCCGCCGTTGCGCCGAGCGATTGCATCCGCGCCGGATCGAGCTGTACCTGCACCTGTCGATCCACACCGCCGACACGGCTCACACCGCCGACGCCTTTGACACTCAACAGTTTTTTGGTGAGTGTGTCGTCGACAAACCAAGAGAGCGCCTCCGTGTCCATGCGCCCCGAACGCACCGTATAGGCCAGCACCGGCGAACCCGCCACATTAACTTTGCTCACAATCGGATCTCGCAACTCCGAGGGCAAATCAGAGCGCACCGATGAGACCGCTGAGCGAACTTCATCGAGCGCTTCTTGCGTGGGTTTTTCTAAACGAAACTCAGCGGTGATCGTTGCCGCGCCATCTTGCACTTTGGTGTAGATGTGTTTGAGCCCTTGCAGCGTGGCCAGTGAGTTTTCAATTTTTCGAGCGACCTCGGATTCCATTTGCGCCGGAGCGGCACCGGGGAGCGCGGCGCTCACGGTGATCGTTGGCAGCTCCAAGTCCGGGAAGTTTTGCACTTTCATTGCCGAGAAAGAAAACAATCCCGCCATCGTCAACAGCACGAAAAACATCAGCGCCGGCACCGGATTTTTGATGCACCAGGATGAAACGTTCATGGTCTAAATCCTTACTGTTTTGGGGCTGCGGGTGCGACGACTGGCTTTGCGGCAGGCGCAGCGGTTGCCGCCACAACGCGCACCGTATCGCCATCCGTCAAAAACGCGGCACCTGTTGCCACGACGGTTTGCCCCGCTTGAATGCCGTCGAGAATCTCAACGCGATCACCCACGCGTCGCCCCGTTTGCACTTTGATTTGTGCCACTTTGTTG
>JAAFHR010000506.1 GCA_013298455.1 Betaproteobacteria bacterium
GCCCATTTGCTCGGCCATTTCGATGTTGGCGCCGTCCCACGTACCCACGGTGAGTGCGCCGTTCAACGCGAATTTCATGTTGCCCGTGCCGGAGGCTTCGGTGCCAGCTGTTGAAATTTGCTCTGACAAATCAGCGGCGGGCAAAATGATTTCGGCCAAACTCACGCTGTAGTTCGGAAGGAAAACGAGCTTGAGTTTGTCGCCGATGCGCGAATCACTGTTCACTACACGACCCACGTCGTGAATCAGTTGAATGATTTGCTTGGCCATCACGTAGGCGGATGCGGCCTTGCCCGAAAAGATTACCGTGCGCGGCGTCCAGTTGGCGTTCGGATTGGCAAGGATCGCTTGATAGCGAGCGATGACATGGAGCACGTTTAGCAACTGGCGTTTGTATTCGTGAATCCGTTTGATTTGCACATCAAAAAGGCTATTCACATTCACCGAGATACCCAGCTCACGGCGAATATGATCAGCCAAGCGTTGCTTGTTTTCTTGCTTCACGGCCATAAAGTCTGCGCCAAGGGCGGCATCATCGGCGTGGCTTGAGAGTTCGCGAAGCTTCGTAAGATCCGTGCGCCACTCCGAACCGATGGAGCGGTCAAGCAAATTTGAAAGCTTCGGGTTGGCTTGCGACAGCCAGCGCCGTGCTGTCACACCATTGGTGACGTTGATGAAGCGCTCGGGCCACATCGCGGCGAAGTCGGCAAAGATGGTTTGCACCATCAATTCGGAATGCAGCGCCGAGACGCCGTTGACACGGCTAGACGCCATGATCGCCAGATTGGCCATCCGAACGCGGCGCTCGCCCACCTCGTCGATCAACGACATGCGAACGACCCGTGCCTCGTCGTTCGGAAACTTTGCGCGCACGTCATCCAGCACACGTTGATTGATGCCGTAAATCACCTCAAGATGCCGCGGCAAGAGCGCTTCGAGCATCCGCACAGGCCACGTTTCAAGCGCTTCGGGCATCAGCGTGTGATTCGTGTAGCTCGTGGCTTCGCGAGTAATGCGCCACGCGGTTTCCCAAGCCAAGCCATGCTCATCGAGTAACAAGCGCATCAGCTCGGCCACCGATAGCGCAGGATGCGTGTCGTTCAGATGCACTGCATTGAGGCGACCCAGATTTTCGATGGCGTGGCCTTCGCGCAGATGCCGCGCAATCATGTCTTGCAACGACGCGCTCACCAAAAAAAACTCTTGCTTCAGGCGAAGTTCGCGACCTGCCGGAGTGCTGTCATCGGGGTAGAGCACCCAGTTGAGCGATGCGGCGCGCTGCACGTGTTGATTGGCCAGAGCGTGTTCGCCGCGCGAAAACGCCTGGTAATCCATCGATTCGGCCGCGCTCGCCTGCCACTGCCGAAGGGTCGAAACCCGCTCCGTGCCGTGTCCGGGCACAATGAAATCAAACGCTTTGGCCAGCAAGCGCTCGGCAGGCACCCAATGCCGCGATTGCGGATGACCGCTCACACTGCCGCCGAAACCCACCTCAAATTGCAGCTCGGGGCGAAACAGCTCCCACGGGTTGCCATTTCTGAGCCAACTGTCTGGCACTTCGGTTTGTCGACCGCCCTGAATGCGCTGCGCAAACATGCCGTGCTCATAGCGAAGCCCGTAGCCAAACGAGGGCAAGCCAAGCGTTGCAAATGAATCCAAAAAGCAAGCCGCCAAACGGCCTAGCCCGCCGTTACCCAGCGCGGCGTCCGGTTCGCGCTCTGCCGACGCACCGAAATCGGGCGACACGTGATCGTTTAGATCGAGCGCGGTCAACGCATTGGTCAACGCTCGCCCCATCAAGAACTCCATCGACAAGTAGTGAACACGGCGCGAGTTGCTTCGTTTGGCATCAGCCGCTTGCGTTCGCGCCCAGCGATCCGCGAGCAAACTGCGGCATGCCTCAGACACCGCTTGCAGCTTGGCTTCCGCGCTATCGCTATCGCTGCGCTGTGATAGCGTTCGGGCGATTAGCGTCTCAAATTCGTGGGTTGCATTGAGCGTGTTTTGTGGGATCACGGTGGACTTAAACAGTGTTGACAAAGGATTGGCAAGACGGGTCATGAAAGCCTTACGTTGCAAAGTTCACCGCGATTCTATGAGCTGTAGTATCGGTTAGCTCAGGACTACTTTCTTATCGCTACAGCGCGTATATTCAGCGCAACACGCTGCGGAGGAGCGCGGGGTGTCAGGTAGTAACGCATCGCGCTGTCGCAATCGGCCATTCGACAGTTAAAAGGAGGGGCCATGGCAGGTGTTCAACTGTCGAGCGTGCACAAATCGTTCGATGCCGTATCGGTGCTCAAAGACATCAATCTCGACGTTCGAGACGGCGAATTCATGGTCTTTGTGGGGCCCTCGGGTTGCGGCAAATCCACGCTACTTCGAACCATCGCCGGTCTCGAAGAAATTACCAGCGGCACCCTCAAAATCGGCGAGCGCGTTGTCAATGATGTGACGCCCTCCG
>JAAFHR010000051.1 GCA_013298455.1 Betaproteobacteria bacterium
GTGACCAGTGGTGCAACAACCACATGCATCGCAACGCCAGCTGCGAATTTCGTGATCGGCACCATTAGCGGTTGCAACGGCACGGCAAGCAGCAGCTCACCCTACACCACCGGCGCGATCACTGCGGACTGCGCGGTAGCAGCAACGTTTGCGCCGATCGTGAACGCCGCCTGTGGTAGCGCCAATGGCGTCGCCACGCTTTTAGCCCCCGCCTCTGCTGACCGCTGCAATGCAGGCACACCCAGCTTGGCGGTGGTCACGAATGCCAACACGTTTACCTGGACTTGCAACGGGCAAAACACGGGAAGTAGCATCGGTTGCTCCGCGCCGCGTCAGTTCACCGTGACCGCAACGCAGGCCACCAACGGCACGCTAACTTGCACTAGCCCTGTGACCCATAGCGCGACGACCAGCTGCATCGCTACGCCGGCAGCCAACTTTGCTATCGGTAGCATCAGTGGCTGCAACGGAGTACCGAGCAGCAGTTCGCCCTACACAACTGGGCCAGTGACCGCCGACTGCGCTGTCGTGGCTACATTTTTGCCAGTCGTAAATGGCGCTTGTGGCACGTCCAACGGCGTTGCATCGCTACTCGCCCCAGCCGCTGGCTACTGCAGCCAAGGCACGCCCGTCCTGCCTGTCGTCACCACGCCGAGCGCGTTTACTTGGTCGTGCACTGGACTCAATACAGGCAGCAGCAGTGCATGCACCGCACCACGCCAATTCACTGTCACCGCTACACCACCGACCAATGGCATGTTGAGCTGCACGAGCCCAGTGACGAGCGGCGTGACTACCACTTGTACCGCGACGCCGAACCCGGGCTACGTTATCGGCACCATTAGCGGTTGCAACGGAACGGCGAGCAACAGCTCGCCCTACACCACTGGCGCGATCACTGCGGACTGCGCGGTGAGCGCAACGTTTGTGCCGATCGTAAACGCCGCCTGTGGAACCGCCAATGGTGTCGCCACGCTCGCAGCGCCCGCTGCTGGCTTCTGTAGTGCCGGTACGGTGAGTGCGGCGGTCGTTACAAACGCCACCACGTTTAACTGGACTTGCAACGGGCAAAACACAGGTAGCAACATCGCTTGCTCCGCGCCCAGGGTGCTGCTGAGCTATTCCGGCGCCACGTTTACCGGGACAGGCACAGCATCCGCCAGCTTCACAGGCGGTGGCGCTGCGTGTAGCTTCGATCCGACAGCTACTGGCTTCGTTGCGGCCACTGCGCTGCCTGCTGGCGACACCGCGGCACCGCACGGCTGGTTCAGATTCAGGCTGACGGGATGCACGCCCGGTGCAACGGTTCGGATGAGTGTCACTTGGCCGTCTTTGTTGGGTCTGAGCTATCAGAAGTACGGCCCAACGGCAGCATCACCAACGGTCAGCTCGTTCTACACGCCGACCAATCTATCGATTGCCGGCAATGTGGCGAGCTTTGACGTAACCGATGGAGGCTTAGGTGATTCAGACCTCGCCGCCAACGGCATCATCGTTGACCCGTCTGGGCCGATCCTCACGATTACCCCAGTTCCCACGGTCAACACCGCGCTCCTCGCACTGCTCGGGCTGCTGATGTCGCTTACTGCCTGGGGATTGCTGCGATCCAATCAACGTCGCTCCGACTGAGTCGAGGGTTTCGTCTCCGCATGCCTTGCACCACCGCCGCGTGAATCACGCGGCAACCGCTAAGGCCATTGTTCGGATCTCGGTGGGTTTGCGCCCAAACCCACCGCGTGCTTTTGGTTTGCCTTCATGCACGCGTTGACGAAAACTTGCTATTGAGTTGACTACCAATAAAGGTTAGGTTGGGGACTTTCACCCCGCGCACTAGCCGCACCTCTAGCGCACGCAACTTACCGAATCTCTCTGCACGCTTCACGAGGAAGGGGGATCAAAAAAGCGTGTGTTGACATTCGAGCCGAGCCTTCCATGTGTCGCGCCTATGTGCTTTGGCGGATTGCGACGCATGGTCGGTTGCGTGACACGGTCATTGCCGTGTCTGACCTAAAAAATGGGCCGGTTGCCGCCGGCGTTCATCGCCCTCTCGGTTGAGAGCTGAACTGCTTACGTGCCCCGCGCCGCGCTCACGATGCTGTGAACTGAAGCGCAGAGCACGCTGGGTTAAACCGTTTCTGCAATCGCATGAGGCGATCTATTACAAGAAGCGCTGCATGCGCAACGCTTCGCTGGCCGAGCGTCCAGGCGCTTCCATGGGCGGCGCTTGTGATTGGCGCTGCGAAGCGGCCGCCGATCGGCAGCGTGCCGTTTCTGCCCGGCGCGCCTCCCGCTCTGCCATGCGGCGAAGCGTGCGTGCAAAGCGGTCCGCACTCGCTGCGAATACCTCGAAAACCGAAGTGCGAAATTCGCGTGATGTGTCTACGTAAGTCATGATGAAAATCCTAGAAATGAAAATGGGGCGCCGAAATGCAAAAACCCCGAGGTCTGTTCGACGACTCGGGGTTTTTTTAAGAAAACCGTGTGGGGTGTTGCGCGCCTTTAGTGCGGCGCTCCCATTGAGTCGTTTCGGTATCGTGAGGGTTTGGCGTAGGCCAGCCCGGATTTGTCAGCGGCAGCGGTGTGATTCATGACCATGCCAAACACTGCGCACGAACGTGCACAGGCCGTGATCGGCTTGCTGACGTTAACAATGGTGCGTTGGTTGATCATGAGTGAAACGGCGTCCCGGAAAAGTGATTTGATGGATGAATTGTGTACGACTACGAAACTTGTGTCAATGCCAGAGAAGCAATGACTCATGTCGTGTCGACATAACAACAACAAAATTGCTGCAGAAAAGTGGACATAGCGTAGAACGATGTTGCCGCGAGGCGTTTGCTAAATAGTTTTGTAGTCGCCTACGAAATATCGCATCAAATTGTACTCGGGAGTCGGCGTAGATCCCGCGCAGCCTAGTCAAATCGCGCGCTGCCCCAATCGCTAACATTGCGCATGGCTCGAAAAAACCGCTCTTCTGATCTGCCCGTTGTTCGTTTGAAAAGCGAGCGCAAATATGTACATCCGCTGATTTTTCAGAAAATGGTGGAGCGTCCGTCGGGGCGTTTGATTGCGGGCGAGTTGGTTGAAGTGCGAAGTGTCGACGATGAATTCGTTGGGCGCGGCATGCTCAACATGCAAGCGCCGATGGCCGTTCGTTTGCTCACGGAAAAAGAATCGGAAACGGTTGACGCGCATTTCATCGCCGAGCGCATCGCCACCGCTGTGCAGCTTCGCCAACAAATTTGCAAGCTCGATGACGTGACCGATGCGTACCGGGTGATTCACGCCGAGGGCGATGGTTTGTCGGGCTTAATCGTGGATCGATTTGGCAGCGAACTCGTCGTACAGTTTTACGCGGCGGGCATGTGGCGCATTCAAGATTGGATTTTTGATGCGCTCCTAACGCAGTTCCCCGAGGCGAAAGTCTTTGCCTTTGCCGATGACAACGCGCAAAAGCAAGAAGGCTTCGACTGCCCGCCCGGCAAGGCCCCGAAGCCGATCACCATCACCGAACATGGCGTGAAGTTTCATGTACCGATTGGCGGCAAACACAAGACCGGATTCTTTTGCGATCAGCGCGACAACCGACGCCGCTGGGGCGAATTGATCGCCGCCACCAAGAGCGAATCGATGCTCGATTTGTGTTGCAACTCGGGCGGCTTCGCCGTCTATTCCGGTGTGAACGGCGCAACGGAAATCACGGCCGTTGATCTCGACGAAGAAGCCGTTGAATTCGCCGGAAAAAATCTGCGACTCAACAACATCAAAGCGAAAGTCACCCAAGCCGACATCTTCCCGTGGCTCCGCGAAGCCCAACTCGCCGGAAAAACGTGGGACGCCGTTGTGCTCGACCCCGCGAAGCTCACACGAAGCCGCGACGAAGTGATCGATGCGTTGAAGAAGTATCTCGACATGAACAAGCTCGCGATGAGCGTGGTGAAACCGGGTGGCTTGTTTCTCACCTGCTCGTGCACCGGCGTGGTGAGTGAAGAGCAGTTTCTGGATATGCTGCGCCGCGCCGCGTTTTACGCAGGCCGCGAGTTACAGATTCTCGAAGTGCGCGGCGCAGGTGCCGACCATCCGTGGCTTGCACAAGTCAATGAGAGCCGATACCTGAAAGCGATTTTCTGCCGCGTGCTGTAGGGCTGTTTGTTCCCTCCCCTTCAAGGGGAGGGCTAGGGTGGGGATGGTTTTTCTCTGAGTTCGCAGCGAACACCATCCCCCACCTAACCTCCCCCTTGAAGGGGGAGGGACAACCGTTGAAACGCCGCGAATGCGGCATCATCCTCGATCATCCGGCATTTGCCGGGCGTCAATCCCCCCACCCGCCAAGGCCCAATCGCCACGCGAATCAATCGAAGCGTAGGCAGCCCCACCGCCGCCGTCATCCGCCGCACCTGACGATTACGGCCTTCATCAAGCGTCAATTCAATCCACGAATCCGCGACAGATTTGCGAACCCGAATCGGCGGATCGCGAGGCCAAGGTTCATCGATTCCGCCAAGCAATGTGCAGCTCGTTGCGTGCGCATTGCCATCATTCAAGCGCACACCACGAAGCAATTGCGACACCTGCTGCTCCGTCGCCACGCCCTCAACCTGCGCCCAATACGTCTTGGTAAGCGTTGATCGAGCCCCGGCAATCGCCGCCTGAAGCGCGCCGTTGTCCGTCAGCGCCAGCAAGCCCTCGCTATCGGCATCCAAGCGCCCCGCTGCATACACGTTTGGAATATCGATGAACTCGGCAAGCGTCTTCCAACGCCCGCCATCGTTCGTGAATTGCGAGAGTACGCCATAGGGTTTGTTGAAGAGAACCAGCATCCACGAAATGTAGCCCGGATGCTCGCATCCGAGGCTTGGGACGGTAACGCGAAGCGCCGAATAGACGTCGTCGGTTTACGAACCTGGTTACGAGCAACCGAGCTACATCACTATAATCTGGTCAACTTAGCCAAGTAAAAAGGAAGCTATATGTTGGTCAACGTTCTGGAAGCCAAAACCAACCTATCGAAGCTGATGGCCGCCGCCGTAGCCGGTGAAGAAGTCATCCTTGCCAATCGTGGGCAGCCGGTAGTGCGCCTCGTCAAGTACGAAGCCCCCAAAGTGCTACGAAAGCCCGGTGCATGGGCGCACATCAAGCAGCCGGAGGGCTACGACGACTTCTCGGAGGTTAACGCCGAGCTCTGGCGAGCGATGGAAACAAGTGACATTTTCGCGGGTGCGAACGAGCGCGAACGTCAGCTCAAGGCGCAAGCGAAACAAGCAAAAATTGCAAAGTCAAAATCGGCGGTCGCAGCGAAATCCAACACCAAAGGTAGCGCAAAGGCACGCCGTAAGTGAGGTATCTGCTCGACACTCACGTTGTCATTTGGTGGCTGCAAGACAGTAAAAAACTAGGGCGCGAAGCGCGGCGGATCATCGAGCGCGACGACTGTGTGGTGAGCGTGCTGAGCCTTTGGGAGATGATCAACAAGCAAAATGCCAGTCAGCTTCGACTGCCCAGCGGAGCGATCAGCGACTTAGTCATTGCGCAGGGCTTCGAGTTGCTCCCACTAACCGCCCCACACGTCGAAGCCGGTCTTGCGCTCAACGACCTGCAAGGCGACCCATTTGATCGAATGATCGTCGGCGTTGCGAAGGTCGAGGGCTTAACGCTCTTAACCCGCGACGCACAAATCCTAGAGCGGGCGGCAGAACACTTGCGAGGGAAACTCGTCGAGGTGTAGCCCGGGGAAGCGAGCGCGCGCCCGGGCAAATTGATACCAACCATCTTCGAAAAGACATCGGCAGGTTGCTTCCAAACTGTTTGCGTAGGGTGGGCAGCCCCTGCCCACCAAGCGGTCGCGACACAACGAATTCATCAATGCAAGTCGTTGGTGGGCAAGGGGACACACCCTACAAGGCTTCCCCGGGCTACTGCTCGGCCACCATCATCGCAAAAGCGTCATGCCGCCGCGTTTCGCAGCCCGCGCGTCAAACGTCACGGTGTGATTACACCCCGCCTGCGCCCCGAGCGCTGCCACCAAACAGCCTTGAAAATCGGCACGTTGCGCTCGCGCCGCAACAGCGGCCTGCGTGACCGCCGACCGATCTGCAATCTCTAGCGAATCGACCGAGAGTAAATCGTTCACCACATCTAACTGTTGCGACGGCGTAAAGCCGTAAAGCGAATCCAACACCCAAACGGTTTCAAGCAGCGTCACCAAGCTCACATAGCCCGGCGCAGCGGCAGAGATTTCATCACGCATAAAACGAAGCGCGCGAGCCGATTGCTTCGCATCGTCCTTCAAAAGAAAACGGATCAGTACATTGGTGTCAATCCCAATCATTTTCCGAATCGCGCCTTCATACGTGCGCGAATCGCCTCGTTCATGTCCTCGACGCTACGCGGCTGCGTCACCAAATCGGCGTACTTGCCATGCAGCGCCATCACAGATTCACGGCGCGGCACAATCTCGAAGCCATGCGCCGACGGCACAAAATCAATCTTGTCCCCAGTCGAAAGCCCCAGCGCATCGCGCACAGCGGCGGGGATGGTGATTTGGCTTTTGCTGGAAATGGTGGCGGTATGCATGGGTTTTCCTTACGATTGGTAAGGAGAATATCACGAGAGCGTAGACCCGGATGCTCGCATCCGGGTTGGTGACGGTAACGCGAAGCGCTGAATTGACTTCGTCGGATTACGAGAAGCCGGTTGCGAGCAACCGGGCTACGTCGCTACTTTTGGTCTGTAGTAGTTCGATAAAGTTCAGGAAATCTCACGCGATGTTGAGACAAAATCTCGTCTGCAGACGTCTTAAGAAGTGTCGCCAGTACGGCAGCCCCGTCATCGTTCGCTTCACGCTTACGTCGATTGAATGAATTCAGAATTACTCCATCGAAGGACACGCTCAAATAGACCGTCCAGTGCTCACCCGTGGCGTTTCCAGAGGAATTACCGGCTCGGACGCTGGAGGCCAGATAGATCAAACCCTCGCCAAGAAGTATGCCTAGCGCAGCCGCTCCAGGGTGAGTGCCAGGCGGTATGTACGGCACTCCACGGTAACCTGAGGTCGCGACACCCGAAAGATTCGTCAAGCCGACATCGGCCTGGGTAAGAGCCACGGTTTTCATCAATGATCCGTCGAATCGCTCGGCCAGCAATCCGCCAATCAGTCTGGGAAGCTCGGGGCTAAAGGCTTCGTCAGCTAACCATGATGCCTGTTCGAACTTTTCGTTACTGACGCGGGCTACCTTCGCTTGGGCAAACCGCTCATCTTTGAATGCTCCCGAAGGCGACGCTGTAGACGCAGCAACAAGTTTCTCCATCTTTAGCTGCGGTGGTGTTGTGACGCACCCGGCGAGCAAAGTGATAACGATTAGAAGCAAATAAGAACATCGAAACATGAATAAACCTTCAGTAAAAGAGCGTGATTTGCAAAGGCTGATACCTTTACTTCCGCCCCGGCGGCAAATCCGTACAAACCCCTTCCCAAACCTCCGCCGCCATACCGACCGATTCACCGAGCGTTGGATGGGGATGAATGGTCTTGGCGATGTCGATGGCGTCTGCACCCATTTCGATGGCTAGGCAGACTTCACCAATCAAATCGCCTGCGTGGGTGCCGACGATGCCGCCGCCGATGATGCGATGCGTTTCGTCGTCGAAGATGAGTTTGGTGAAGCCTTCATCGCGGCCGTTGGCGATGGCGCGGCCGCTGGCGGCCCATGGGAATTTACCGACTGAGTATTTGATGCCTTCGGCCTTGGCTTCGATTTCGGTTTTTCCGGCCCAGGCGACTTCGGGGTCGGTGTAGGCGACGCTTGGGATTTGGCGGGTGTCGAAGAAGCTCTTTTCGCCTTTTGCGGCCTCTGCCGCAACGTGGCCTTCGTGCACGGCTTTGTGCGCGAGCATCGGATTGCCAACGATGTCGCCAATGGCGAAGATGTGCGCCACGTTGGTGCGCAGCTGTTTATCGACATTGATGAAGCCGCGATCCGTGACGGCCACACCTGCTTTGTCGGCGGCGATTTTTTTGCCGTTCGGCGAGCGACCAACCGCAACCAAAACGAGGTCGTAGCGCTGTGGTTCTTTCGGCGCTTTCTCGCCTTCAAACGAAACATAAATGCCATCCGGTTTAGCCACCGCGCCGACTGTTTTCGTTTTCAACATCATGTTGTCGAAGCGCGGTGCGTTGACTTTTTCCCACACTTTCACCAGATCGCGATCTGCGCCGGTCATCACGGTGTCGAGCATTTCAACCACGTCGATCCGCGCGCCGAGCGTGGAATACACCGTTGCCATTTCAAGGCCGATGATGCCGCCGCCGATGACGAGCATGCGCTCGGGTTTGTAGTTGAGCAGCAATGCGCCGGTCGAATCGACGACGCGCGGATCATCCGGCATGAAGGGTAAGCGCACCGCTTGCGAGCCCGCTGCGATGATGCATTTTTGAAACTTGATGACTTTCTTTTCGCCGGTTTTTTCTTGACCGGTGCCGCTGGTCATTTCGACTTCAACGTGATGCGGATCGAGGAACGCGCCGTAACCGCGCACGACGTCGACCTTGCGCATCTTCGCCATACCCGACAAACCGGTCGTGAGTTTTTTCACCACGCCGTCTTTGAATTCCCGGAGCTTCGCCATGTCGATTTTTGGCGCGTCAAAGGTGATGCCATGTTTGGCCATCGCTTTGACTTCATCCATCACGGCGGCAGTGTGGAGCAATGCCTTTGACGGAATGCAGCCAACGTTTAAGCACACGCCGCCCAGCGATGCGTAGCGCTCCACTATCATCGTTTTCATGCCCAGATCGGCCGAGCGGAATGCGGCGCTGTAGCCACCGGGGCCCGCGCCAAGGACTAAGACTTCGCATTCGAAGTCGGGAGTGCCGCTAAAGCTCCCTCCCCCCTGGAGGGGGAGGGTTGGGGAGAGGGGGACGGTGGATTGGGGGGCAGCCGATGTGCTCATAGCAACCTTCCCCCTCTCCCCTAGCCCCTCTCCCTCCGGGGGAGAGGGGAACGCTGCAGCACGGACTGGCTCAATCATCGCCACCACCGCGCCCATCGACACCTTATCGCCCAACTTCACGCGAATTTCTCTAACGACACCCGCCGTATCCGCAGGCACTTCCATCGTCGCTTTATCCGATTCGAGCGTGACGACTGATTGCTCTTTGGCAACGATGTCGCCCACTTTCACCAAAATTTCGATGACGGGAATGTCTTTGAAATCGCCGATGTCGGGGACTTTAAGTTCGAGAGTTGCCATAGTTCAAGTGTTGGTTTGAGCGCGGCATTGAGCGAGCGCGTGGGGGAATTCGGTGAGAGAGGCGCAGGTGATCGTGGGCTGTAGCTCCCATGGATCAAAGGCCAGCGTTGGGTCGCGGCGAATCCATGCGGCCGACCAGCCCACACTTCGTGCGCCGATGATGTCGAAGGGATTGCCAGAAACAAGCCAGGGCGCCTCAATTGCAGCTGATTCACGAGTGAAGTAAGCGTAGGCAGCCGGATCGGGTTTGTAGGTTTGGATCGATTCCAAGCAGACGCTGCCGCGAAGCAACCTATCGAGCGAAGCCTGCCGCATTAAGGCATCAACGTCCTGCTGTTTGCCGTTTGAAAATGCGAAACATTTCGCTCCGCTTTCTCCGAGCTGAGTGAGCGCGGCGGCCGCATCAGCGTAGGCGGGCAGACGCGTGTAGAGCGAGAGCAAACCGTCGCGCTCCGCGTCGTTCATGGCTACGCCGAAGCGCGTGCAAGTCGCGATCAGCGCATCGCGGGTACACACATCAAACGGTTGATACAGTCGACCGAGCGCGCGCCGAAACGAGTAATTGAGCTGCGTTTCGCGCCATGTGCGCGCGAACTCTGCTGCGCGATCACCCACATGAGCACGAAGCGCGGCGCCGACGGCACTCACATCAATGAGCGTGCCGTAGACGTCAAAGGCAATCGTGACGTTTTTCATTCCAAAGCGCCGCAATCAAAGCGCAACGCGACGGAAATCAGACAGCAACGATGAGAAATAGACGTTAAACCGCGCAGCGCTCGCGCCATCAATCACGCGGTGATCCCATGAAAGCGATAGCGGCAGCATCAAGCGCGGCTCGAATTCTTTGCCGTTCCACTTCGGTTTCATTTCGCTTTTGCACACGCCCATGATCGCGACTTCGGGGGCGTTGATGATCGGTGTGAAATACGTGCCGCCGATACCGCCAAGCGATGAAATCGAGAAGCAGCCGCCTTGCATGTCGGCGGGGCCGAGCTTGCCTTCGCGGGCCTTTCCTGCCAGTTCAGTCATCTCTTTTGAAATGTCAAAGATGCCTTTCTGATCAGCATTTTTAATGACGGGAACGACGAGGCCGTTTGGCGTGTCGGCCGCGAAACCAATGTTGTAGTAACTCTTGAAAACCAAGTTTTCGCCGTCGAGTGATGAATTGAACTCGGGGAATTTCTTCAAAGCCATCACTGCGGCTTTAATCATGAACGCGAGCATGGTGACTTTGATGCCAGCCTTCGCGTTTTCTTCGTTGAGTTTCACGCGGAATGCTTCGAGCTCAGTGATGTCGGCTTCGTCGCAATTGGTGACGTGCGGAATCATCACCCAATTGCGATGCAAATTCGCGCCCGAGATTTTCTTGATCCTTGAGAGCGGTTTGGTTTCGATGGTGCCGAACTTGGCGAAATCCACTTTCGGCCAAGGGAGCAAACCGAGCGCTGCGCCATCTGCGTTGCTGCTTGCAGCAGTCGGTTGCGATCCGCTCATCACGCCTTTGACGAAGCCTTGAACGTCTTCTTGCAGGATGCGGCTCTTGGGGCCTGTGCCAACGACGCGATTGAGATCAACACCGAGTTCGCGAGCGAATTTGCGGACGCTAGGGCTGGCATGCGGTTTGGATTGATCGGCAGACGTTGTCTGGGGACTAGCAGCAACAGTCTCCGTTCGCCCTGAGCTGGTCGAAGGGCTGGTGGCGGACTGAGCCGTGTTGTCGGGGGTGGACTTCGTTGCGACCGGTGCTTCGACAGGCTCAGCACGAACGGTAGGCGCGGCGACTGGCGCCACTGCAGGCGTCGCAGCACTCGCTCCTGCCTCAATCATCGCCACCACCGAGCCCATGCTCACTTTGTCGCCGAGCTTCACCCGAAGCGCTTTGATCACACCCGCTACATCGGCGGGCACTTCCATCGTCGCTTTGTCGGATTCCAAGGTGACGATGGATTGGTCTTTGGCAACGGTGTCGCCGACCTTCACCAAAACTTCGATGACGGGAATGTCTTTGTAATCGCCGATATCCGGAACTTTTAATTCAATCATTTCGCTTTGCTCAATGCTTGAAGGACGAATGACGAAGGACGAATGACGATAACGTCGGTTCGCAGCTCAGTCGCAGTTCGTCCTTTCGATCTATTTCAGTTAAGGTTGGAAGAAAACGCTCAGCGCTGCTTTGCGTCATTCGTCATTGGTCTTTCGTCCTGCGCAGCCCACCACGTCATTCGTCCTTCGTCTTTCGTCCTCGAACGTCGCTAGACGGTCGTTGGGTTGGGTTTGCTCGGATCAATACCGTACTTTTTAATCGCTTCAGCAATCACTTTGCGTTCGATCACGCCGTCTTCCGCCAGCGCAGTAAGCGCAGCAATCGTCACGTAGTAGCGATTGACTTCGAAGAAGCGACGCAGATTCTCGCGTGAATCCGAACGACCAAAACCGTCAGTGCCGAGTACCTTGTACGTTTTCTTGATGTACGGGCGCACGCTGTCGGCAAAGATGCGCATGTAATCGGTTGCAGCAATCACTGGTCCAGCCTTTGAGTGCAAGCATTTCGCGACGTGCGACACGCGTTGCTCGTCCATCGGATGCAACAAATTCCAGCGTTCGCAATCTATGCCGTCACGACGAAGTTCATTGAAACTCGGCGCACTCCAAATGTCGGATTCAACACCCCAATCATCACGGAGCAAATCAGCAGCCGCGATCACTTCCCGAAAGATCGTGCCCGAGCCCGTGAGCTGTACGCGCTGACCTTTCTTCTTGTCTTTGCCGCCCTCTTTGAACAGGTACATGCCTTTGATGATGTCGGCTTCAGCGCCTTTGGGCATGTCGGGATGGACGTAGTTTTCGTTCATCACGGTTAAGTAGTAATACTCATCGATTTGATCGGTGAGCATGCGCGTTGCGCCGTGTTGCACGATCACCGCGAGTTCGTATTGGAACGTCGGGTCGTAGGTGCGGCAATTCGGAATGGCGCTGAACCAGACGTGGCTGTGCCCGTCCTCGTGTTGCAGGCCTTCGCCATTGAGTGTGGTGCGACCGGCCGTGCCGCC
>JAAFHR010000052.1 GCA_013298455.1 Betaproteobacteria bacterium
GCCAGCACCGCTCGGTGTATGTGGCCGGTGCGCTGCACGCGTCGCTGAAAGCCGATTGGCGAGTGCTTCGCCATGATCGCGAGCATCCCGCAACGAATCCCTCTATTTGATCCCGACGGAGTTTCAAAATTTTCTCGTTTCTCGGCAAAAAGCAAGACGCCGCCCTCACCCAAACCGCCACACTCCCGCTCTTTCCGCTGGCCACGACGCTCTTTCCCGGCGGGCGTTTGTCGCTGAAAGTGTTCGAGCAGCGTTACTACGATTTAGCCAAACGGTGCATCACCTCGGGTGACGGATTTGGCGTCGTCACACTTTCTGCGGGCAACGAAGTGGGTGGCGATCAGAGCTTCGCTAAAGTCGGCACCGCCGTGCGTATTGAGAGCTTTGATGCGCCCGCTCCGAATCTCTTTGTGCTCGATGTGATTGGGCAGCAACGATTTGAGATTACCGCAACCAAAAAGTCTGACGATGGATTGCACAAAGCACGCGTTCGCTGGCTAGATCCCGAGCCCGAAGTGCGCCTAAACGCGTCCTACGCCTCGCTGGTTGATTTGCTCAAGCCCATTGTCGAGAGCGTGGGCGAAGCGCGCTTTGCGCCACCGTTTCGGTTCGATGACGCGACGTGGGTCGGGTCGCGTTGGGCGGAGATCCTTCGCGTGCCGCCGTCGATTAAGCAAGCCTTACTTGAAATCAACGATGCCGAGTTGCGACTCAAAACCATCAGCCAGTTGATTGCTCGCGGCCAAGACAGCGCCACCAAGCCAGCTTCGTAAAATAGCGGATCATTTCAGTTTGTAGACAGCGCCCGATCTCTTCCTGAGGGGGCGCTCAAGGATTTTCTATGGCCGGACACAGTGCATGGGCAAACATCCAACACCGCAAAGGGCGGCAGGATGCCAAAAAAGGCAAGATCGCCACGCGACTCATTCGTGAAATCACGGTTGCTGCCAAGATGGGCGGCAGCAGCCTGGAAGGTAATCCACGGCTTCGCTTAGCGGTCGATAAAGGCTATGGCGCCAACATCACCAAAGACACGATTGAGCGGGCGATTAAACGCGGCGCAGGCGAAACTGGCGGCGCGGATTACCAAGAGGTTCGCTACGAAGGCTACGGCATCAACGGCGCTGCGATCATGGTCGATTGCTTAACGGACAACCACACCCGCACCGTTGCCGAGGTGCGCCATGCGTTTAGCAAGAACGGCGGCAACATGGGCACCGATGGCTCTGTTGCCTTTCTGTTTAAACACTGCGGCACGCTCCTGTTCGCGCCGGGCACCAACGAAGACGCCCTGATGGAAGCCGCGCTCGACGCAGGTGCCCAAGACGTTGCCACCAACGAAGATGGATCGATTGAAGTAGTCACCGGTCCCTACGATTTCGTGGCGGTGAAAGACGCGCTGACCAAAGCAGGATTCCCTTCGGAGCACGGCGAAGTCACCATGAAAGCGCAAAACGAGGTGTACTTCTCGGGCGACGATGCCGTGAAGATGCAAAAGCTTTTAGATGCACTCGAAGCGCTCGATGATGTACAAGACGTGTTTACATCCGCTGTAATCGAACAGTAATTCAGGAGTGCGCCATGGGTTGGTTTTCGAGCAGAGACAATAGTTTCTTTCTTGCCACCGTCACACCGTCAAAAGACGACGTCGGTATCACGCAGTATCTGGGTGTCGTCAACGGCGAGGCGATCATTGGCGCGAATATTTTTCGCGATATGTTTGCGTCGGTGCGTGATGTGGTCGGTGGTCGCGCCAGCGGCTACGAACGCTCGCTGAAGAACGCTCGCGACGCCGCGATTGAAGACATGATCGCCGCCGCCAAAGAAGTGGGCGCCAATGGCGTGATCGGCGTCGATTTTGATTACGAAGTACTCGGTGAAACCAACGGCATGATGATGGTGGCGGTGAGCGGGACAGCGGTGAAGATTGGTTGATACGCTGCCCATCTCCCGGAGACGGGAGAGGGCTGCGACGAGAGCGTCGCTTGACGTGCGCCGCTGCGTACTAAGGATTTCGACGATAGTGCTCCCCTCGAACGCACCCTCATCCCCAACCCTTCTCCCGCCTGCGGGAGAAGGGAGCACCAGCCGCCGTTGCTGATGCAAACGCCCACTCCACGTCTGATTCTCGGCATCGATCCCGGCCTGCGAATCACCGGGTTCGGCGTGATCCAGATCACTGGCAATCAACTCGCCTACGTCGCCAGCGGCTGCATTAAATCCAATGAAAAGGAAACGCTTCCAGAACGACTGCGCACCATCGCTGAAGACATTCAATCGATCATTGCCCACCACCATCCCGATGATGTCGTGGTGGAAAAAGTGTTTGTAAACGTTAATCCGCAGTCAACGCTGCTCTTGGGGCAAGCGCGCGGCGCGGCCATCACCGCTGCGGTGCTTGCCGGTGCTACGGTTTACGAATACACCGCCCTGCAGGTCAAGCAATCCGTCGTCGGTCACGGCAAAGCGGCGAAAGAGCAAGTGCAAGAAATGGTCAAGCGGCTCTTAAAGCTCGCCACCACGCCGCAAGCCGACGCCGCCGATGCGCTCGCCACAGCGATCACCCATGCTCACTCACGGCAAGGTTTGGGAGCGATTGCTAGCGAACTGCTCAGCTCGAAAAAAGTACGACAGCGCGGCGGGCGGTTGATGTAGGCGTTATTGAATCGTCTCGCTTGGCAGCGGAATGTGCGCAACGAGCGTCAGCTTTTTCCTGATGATCAACACGAGTCCGAACTGAGTTCCAAGTCGAGCGTTGTCATGTTGAGCGGAGCGAAACATCAGGTGGCAAACAGATATGGCGTTACGGAACGCGCTGAGTGCGCTGCTGATCCTTCGCTTTGCTCAGGATGACAAGTCCCGATCTGAGGCGTGTTAGGATCAGGTGGCTTTTTATGGCAACGCCAGATCGAATAAGGCATTTGAGACGTTTTATTGCAATTCAAGCGGCGTATTTTTAGTCACATAGGCCTTATTTAACAAGGCGTTGGTGAATAGTGCCGTTGATATAAATCGAAGCGACGTGAATGTTGATCGCTGATGCGTCGAATCCCGTTGCGTAGCGTTGATCGGATCCGTTGCCGCCAACGTGGGAACTTTCCTGCGTTGTGCTGAGAATCGCATCGTGGGGCAAATCACTCGATGACAATGCAATTTGCGGCAAAGGGCGACGCGGCGCAGAGCGATCATGAGCTCGTGCGCGCCCTGCTGCACGGGGCAGACGCGGAATTTGATGCGGCTGCCACGCTCATTTACCGGCGGCATTCACCCGCTGTGCTTCGCTTTGCGATGATGATTGCGTCGTCCAGAGAGATTGCCTTTGACGCGACACAAGAGGCCTTCATTTGGCTCACCACCGCCGGGGAAAAGGGTGGCGCGAACCGATTTGACGCCACGCGCGGTTCGCTTGCAGCGCTTCTCTGCGGTGTCGCACGAAATCATGTGCTGCGTTTGCAAACCGCCGATGCGCGTTTTGTTTTACCCGAGGACGATGCGGCGCTCGATGGGCTCATTGATGCGCAGACCGATGATCGCGCAGTACCGGGTGCCTTTGAACAATTGGCCGAGGCGGATCGCAGCCGAGCGCTTTTGAACGCGGTGGCGAAACTGCCCTACGAATTTCGCGAAGTGATCGTCTTGGTTGAGCTTGAAGGCTTGGCCTACGACGAGGCGGCGAAGGTGATCGGCTGCCCCATTGGCACGATTCGCTCGCGACTGAGCCGCGCTAAGGCGCGGCTCAAAGTGATGCTTACGGAACTTTTAACGCCGCAGCACGGAAATAGCCCATGAAGTACCAAGAAGCGAAGCCAACAGCGCCAACCGCGCCACTCGATGCCGCACTGCAGAGCGCTCGCTCGGTGTGGGCGGCCGATGCTGTGCAGCGTGGCGATGTCGAACATCTCGCTCGTTTGGAAATGAGCGTCGTCGCGCAGATGCGCGCTGCGAAGGAGCGTTCGCTTTTGGCTGTTACTGCGCCTCAAACGTCGTCACACAATCTGCGCGCTTGGTTCGTTGTAATGCGAAGCCGCTGGCATGCGTTTGCGAACACTCGGTTTTTCCCCGCGGCAGCGGGCTCGGTGGCGACGCTCGCGGTGTTGGCCGTGACCGCGCCGTGGTGGTTGCAGTTGGCGCGTGAGTCGTACGAAGTGGCAACGCCCTTTATGTTGGTGTCGCAACCGCAATCACAGCAGCTGGATGTGGCGCAAATGGTGCGTGTGAACGTGTCGCGCGAGGCCATGCTCGATTTCGGTATTCCCGTGCCGCCACAGCAACTCGGTGAATCGGTGAAAGCCGAAATGTTGATGGGCGCACGGGGCGATGTGTTGGCGGTGCGTTTTGTAGAGCCAACCCCCGGGAAACGTTGGCGTTGGCAGATGAATTGATGGTCTGCAAATGGGCCGTTACCAGCAACAAAGCATAGGATGCAAAACAGTGTGGAGAGTGAAATGAAACCAACTAACCAACTTGAAATTCGAAGGGCGCACGCGCACGCGCATGCGCGTGTACGCGTAGCGCTTGTGATCGCGTTGGGTCTGGCGCAGCCCGTCTTGGCTGCGCCCGTCGTTGCACCGAGCTTCGTTGAGGTGCACGCCGCAGAGCGCGATGCAGAGGTCTGTGAGCATGACGACGCTGCTACGCCGTTAGCGGCACTGTCTCGGCTCGCCACCAATAGCGACGCCGAACGCGCCATCAACGACGCCACGCGCGCTCTGGCGCAAGCCGCTCGCGCCGCTGCGGAGGCCGCCCGCAGCACGGCCGACGCCGCGCGCGCGACTGCAGATTCGGTTGACGTCAATGAAATTCGAGACACCGTGCGCCGCGCGATGGAGGACGCCGTTCGCGGCGGACTCACCGTTCGTATCGCCAACGACGCGCCGCAGCGTGGCAATCCGTATAGCGCCCGTGAAACGCGCGAGTTCAAACAAACGCTCGGCGACGGCACGGTGATTTCTCGGCAGAGCACGCGGCTTCTTGCTCGCGATGGCGAAGGCCGGACCCGGCAGGAGCTGCGTCAGCCCGACGGTACGGCGCGGGTGTTTATCAACGATCCAGTCGCCAAAACCGCGCTCATTCTCGATCCGCAAAAGAAAGTGGCTTGTAAATCCGGGTTCGACAAAGAGGCGATTCACGATTGTTTTCAACAAATGCGTGGCGATTGGAAGCCGTTGGGCTTTAGCTTTGATGCATCGAGCAAAAACGGCATAGCGATGATGACCGCCACGGATGATGTGCGCATCAACGTGAGCCCCTCGGCCAAGGTCATCGATTTAACGCAGTCGGGCTCGGGGCAGTCTTGGAGCCGCACCTTTGCGTTTCCGCCGCGCTCGGACACAGCCGCACCGCCGCAGCCACCTGCGCCGCCCTTGCCGCCCGTGCCTCCGTTGGCTTCGCAGCGTGCTGACGCGAGCAAAGACAGCGCGGTGAAGCGTGAAAAGCTATCGCAAACCTACGAAGGGCTGCGGGTGGACGTTGAGCGCAGCATCGAAACCATCGCCTCGGGCGCAATCGGTAACAGTCGCCCCATTGAATCGGTGAGCGAGCAGTTTTACTCACCCGATCTCAAGATGAACGTATTCGCGCGGCGAAGCGACCCGCGAAACGGCGAGTCAATTTATCGAATGACTGAGATCAAACGAAGCGAGCCAGACGCGGCGCAGTTTCGCGTGCCGGCGGGGTATTCGGAAGTGGTTGGGAAGCGGAATTAAAGGGCCTGGCTGACTCCGTTCGGGGTCGGCGATTTGCTGGCGCAGACTTGGCCCAATGCTGTTCAGATATGGACCGGAGTTCTGTGTCTGTGCCACAGATTTATTTCACAGATTTTGAATGGCTGCATCGGCGACCATCGGTGTAATCTGTGAAATCTGTGGCAAAAATGCTCATGTGAAAAGCATTGGGATGTTTACGCGCTTGCAAGGCACCGAGAGACGCCAGGTCGTCGCCTACAGGTCGCAACTCACCCAAGCCGACGCTCCGCTGCAGCGCCTTTCGGCCGACTAGTTGAGCGTGGCCGCGAGCGTCTGCCGAAAGCGGCGCACTAACTCGGGTTGTTCTTTGGCGAGCGCGAAGTATTCGATGAGTTTTTTGCGCACGGCTTGTTCGTTCCATTGCCGATCAATTTCGATGCTCTCGATCAGCGTTTGGAACGCGGGTTCGAATTGCGACTCTGCAGCGAGTACGGCAGCGAGCTGCAAGCGGGCTTCGTGATCGCTGGGGTTGGCGGCAATGCGCGCCTTGAGTGATGCGGCTTCTGGCGAATTGCCTGCTTGCTCGGTCGTTTCGATTTTCACGGCAACGCGTTGATACTCGGCTTCGAGTTGCGTTACCGGTTTGCACTGCGTCAAATACTTTTTGGCTTCGTCGATTCGGTTGTCACGCATCGCGATGTCGGCCAGCATGATCCGCGCGGCGTCGAGCCCCGGTGAGAGCGCGATGGCAACGGTGAGCTCGTCCACAGCGCCTGTGATGTCGCCCGCATCGAGCTTGGCCTGCGCCTTAGCAAGCTTTTCATCGCCCAAACTCGGCAACACCTTGTCAAGAAATTGCCGCACTGCGGATTCGGGCTGCGCTCCCTGAAATGCGCTCACAGGCTTTTGGCCTTTGAGCGCTATGACGGTCGGCAACGAGCGAATGCCAAACATGGACGAGATTTCTTGCTGGGCCTCGGTGTCGACCTTCGCCAATCGAAAGCGTCCGTTGTATTCCACGGCCAGCTTCTCGAGGATCGGCGTGAGCGTTTTGCACGGGCCGCACCAGTCCGCCCAAAAATCCAAGATGATGACCGAGGTGTCAGAGGCGGCGATCACCTCGGCTTCGAAGTTTTCAACGGTAACGTCAAAGATGTGGGGGCTCGTGGTCATGGTGTGGCGGTCGAATTAGGTGTGGGGTGGGCGGTGTCATCCTGAGCGTGAGCGAGGGATCAGTTGGCATGCGACGATGCCGACGTCTCAATGAGATCGTTGCATGCAACCTGATCCTTCGTTCGCACTCAGGATGACATTGGGTTTGATTTGGCTTGCCTGCGAGTCAGTTGAGGGTGCGAGCCGCTATTATCAACTCGCCATGCAAAGTACCCCGCCCGCCGCATCTGTCGCGCCCCCCATCGCGACGAAACAACTGCATCGGCGAGCGATTGCCTTGATGTTTTGCGCCTTGACGCTGCTCATTTGCTTGGACGCCAGCGGCAAATTTCTGGGTGAACGTGGCGTACCGGTGGCGGCGACCGTGTGGTCTCGTTACACCGGGCATCTGCTGGTGGCGATGCTGATGTTTGTACCGCGACTGGGTTGGTCGGTGATGAAACCGTTGCGACCCTCGCTGCAGTGGCTGCGTGGCGCGTTGATGCTCTTGGTCACGGTGTTTTACTTCGGCGGGCTCAAGTATTTGCCGCTGGCTGAGGCCACGGCGATGTTTTTTCTCACCCCAATTTTGGCCACGTTGCTCGCGGTGTGGTGGCTGCGTGAATATCCTTCGCGGCTAACAATCATCGCCATCGCGCTGGGCTTTCTCGGTGTATTGATCGTGGCGCGGCCGGGAAACGGCTTGGTGACTCTCGGTGTGGTGTTGGTCATTTGCGCCGCGATCTGCAACGCGAGCTACCAAACGCTCACAAGGGTGGCTAGCGTATCGAGCACCCACGCCGAGTCGGCGGGCACGCAGCTCATTTATTCGGGTTTGGTCGGCGCGGTCATCATGACGCTTGCGCTGCCGCTGTGGTGGTCGTGGGCTTGGTGGGCGGCTGCGGACACCGCAACGCATTGGGTTTTTTTGGGCACAGGCGTGTTTGGTGCGCTCGGGCATTGGCTGTTGATTCGCGCGTTTTCGTTGGTGCCGGCGATGGTGCTCACGCCATGGATGTACCTGCAGCTGGGGCTCTCGGTGCTATTGGGATGGCTTGTTTTTGGGGCGATTCCCGATGGGTTAACGCTTGCTGGGATTGCCGTGATCGCCATCGCGCCGCAGCTCACTCGGATTGGGCAACGCCACGGTGCCGTTCGCGTAAGCGACCCGTAGGCGCGGACCCGGCCGCGCTGGTCGCCGATTTCTCATCATTCCACTAAGCGACGCCAGGTCGTCGCCTACGCACTAACCGAGCCGTGTTGGGCATCGCCCGCAAACCGTTTGACGGCCTGAGCACTGTTACACGGCGCTTACAATCCCGGATTCCGAACAGACATCGGTTCACAAGACCGGACAAGATATGAAAACTTGGCCTACCTGGCAGAGTGGGGCAGTAGCCGTCGCAGCGTGTGCGATGACGCTGCTAGTTGGAGGATGTGGCGATCAGTCGCCCAAGAGCGCAAAACAAGACGCCAGCGGCGCGGTGGTGAGCACCGCCACGTCGCCCGTGCAGTCGGCGGATGGCAAGAAGGTGGTGCGCACGGTCTTTGTGGTGGGCGAATCGGGCTTTGATCCACCGACCGCGCACGATTTGTATTCGAGTATCGTGGTCGACGGCATTTTCGACACGCTGTTGACTTACGATTATTTGGCCGAGCCTGCAAAGCTTGCGACGAAAATCGTGACCGAGATGCCTGTCGCCGAGGAAAACGGCACGCTATACACCGTGAAGCTCAAAAAGGGCGTGTACTTCTCGCCCCATGAGGTGTTCGGCGGCAAGAAGCGTGAGCTGGTCGCGCAAGACGTCGTGTATTCATGGATGCGCCACTACGACGATTCGCTGAAACCGGTGTGGCGTTTCTTGATTGACGGCAAGATCGTCGGCATGAATGCTTGGTACGACGCTGGCAAAAAAGCTGGCAAGCTCGACTGGGATGCCAAGATTCCCGGCTTCGAAATCGTCGATTCACACACGCTCAAGATCAAGCTCACCAAACCCGATTTCAACTTCGGTTACGTGATGGCGCACCCCGCGATGGCGATCGTCGCTCGTGAAGTGATTGAAAAGTATCCGAACGACGCGCAGAGCCATCCGGTGGGCAGTAGCGCTTATTACCTCAAAGAGTGGACACGAGGGCAACGCATGGTGCTCGAAAAAAATCCCAATTGGCGCGGCGGGACGTGGGATTTCAAACCATCGGGCAAAGACCCGCACGACGAAATCATCGTCAAACAAATGCAAGGCAAGCCGCTCGCACAAATTGATCGCGTTGAAATCTACGTAATCGAGGAAGAGCAAACGCGCTGGCTGTCGTTCAAAGACAAGCAAATCGATGTGATGAACATTCCCGGCGGCGTCACACCACAAGCGCTGCCCGGTGGCAAGCTCGCACCCGATCTCGTCGCTGAAGGGATTCGTTTGCAAAAGATGGTCGATCCTGAATACACCTACATGTATTTCCAATGGAACGATCCCACGTGGGGCGGCACGGAGCCGCACAAGATTGCGCTTCGCCGCGCCGTTGCGATGGCGATTAATCGCAATGAAGAGATTGAAGTGATTCGCAAAGGGCAGGCTATCCGCGCGGATTTCCTCGTGCCACAAGGTGTCGTCGGACACAAGTCAGACTTCGTGTCGAGCATTCAATACAACCCGCCGCTGGCCAACGCCTTGCTCGACAAATTCGGTTACAAGAAGGGCGCTGATGGCTACCGGATGACGCCAGACGGCAAACCGCTCACCTTCAAATACACCTCGCAATCAACGGCGTTGGAGCGTGAATTCGATGAGCTCTATCGGAAAAACGTCGAAGCGATTGGCATCCGCTACGAAGCCGAAAAAGAGAAGTTCGCCGATTCGCTCAAACGTGAAAAGCGCTGTCAAATCCAAACCCGAGGCGCTGCATGGATCGCCGATTACCCGGATGGCGACAACTTCACCCAACTCCTCTACAGCAAAAACATTGGCGAATCGAACAATGGTTGCTACAAGAGCGCCGCGTATGACAAGCTCTACGAGCAATCGGCATTACTCCCCGATGGCCCCGAGCGCGACAAGCTCTACATGGAGATGCAAAAGCAATTTGAAGCTGACACGCCTTGGGTGATGGGCATCACGCGGCTTCGCAATCAAGTGATCCGCCCGTGGGTCATCGGCTACAAAAAGCATCCCGTGTTGCTCGCCGAATGGATGTATTACGACGTCAACATGAGCAAGGGGAAATAGACGATGCTCGCGTATATCGTTCGACGGCTGTGGCAAATCATCCCGACTTTGCTCGGTGTGATTTTGTTGATCTTTTTCCTCTTCAACGTGGTCGGTGGAGACCCAGCCTATCTGCTCGCCGGAAAGATTTCTAACCCAGAGCAAATTGCCAACATTCGAAAGCAGCTCGGCATCGATGAGCCTTACTACGTGCAGCTCTGGATCTTTGTGAAACAGGTTTTGACGTTTGACTTTGGATCGAGCTGGAGCACCAACGAAGCGGTATCGAGCATTTTTGCCACGCGGCTTCCAGCATCGCTGATGATTGGTATCCCGCTTCTGATTTTGGAGACCGTGATTGCTGTCGTGATCGCGTTGGGCGTAGCGTATCTGCGTGGTTCATTCACAGATCGCGCCGCGATGGTGACCTGCACTGTCGCGCAATCGGTATCGATTCTGGTCTACATCATCATTTTTCAGTACGTGTTGGCCTACAAATTCGGCTGGTTTCCAGTGCAGGGTTGGGGCAATAGTTTCTTCGAGAACTTGTTTAAGTTTGCCGCGCTTCCAGTGCTGATTGCACTGGTCGTCTCGCTCGCGCCGAACATTCGTCTTTATCGCACGTTTTTGCTGGATGAAACCAATCAAGATTACGTGCGAACCGCCCGAGCCAAGGGGCTTTCCGAGAACCGCGTGATGTTCGTTCACGTGCTTCGAAACGCCTCCATTCCGATCATCACGAATTTGATGATTCAACTGCCGGGTCTGCTAGTGGGGCTCTTTTTGATCGAGCGATTCTTCTCCGTGCCGGGCATTGGGCGCGAGGTGATTTTGGCCGTGGAACGCTCCGATTTCCCGGTGATTAAAGCGATCACGGTGTACGTGGCGCTTGCCACGATGCTCGCAAACCTTGCGGCCGACCTGCTCTACAAAGCAGTCGATCCGCGCGTTGAATTGAAATAAGGGGCAGCACCATGACCACCGCCGTGATGAATGCCTCTGCCCCTCAATCGGGCCAACGCTCGCCCGGGCTTTGGTCGCTCGCTTGGAAGCGACTACTGGCCGATAAGGTCGCCGTGATCGCGCTGGCGATTGTGGTGTTCTTTTTGCTCTTATCGCTCGCTTCGTTCTTTGGCATTGTTGCGAAGGATTGGAACCGAGAGGTGGCGGTCAACTACGCGCCGCCCACGCTCTTCAAAGACAGCAATAAGCCGGCTGCTGATCTCTCACCGGGAAAGGCCGGCGATTCAGGCCCCGCAGTCGAAGGCGCCGCCGCGAAACCCGAGCTCATCAACGACCGTGATCCGCTCCGTGATGTGATCAACGACCTCAAAGCGCAGCTCGGCCAATCGAGCGGCGCTGAGACGGCGGGCGACATCAAGATCGTTGATCCACTCGCCGACGTGATGGCAGAGTTACGCAAGAAGCTCGGTCGTACCGGCGACGGCGGCGCAGCGGTCGTTGAGGAAAAGAAACTTGAATCGCTACCGTTCGGCGCGGACAAATGGGGCCGTGATGTCTTGGCGAAAGTGATTCAGGGTTCGGAGACGTCGATTTTGGTGGGCTTCGCAGCCGCCATCGTCGCCACCGTGATCGGCACCTTGCTGGGTGCACTCGCTGGATATTTCGGCGGCAAAACCGATGACACGCTGAATTGGTTCTACTCAATCTTCAGCTCGATTCCGTACATTTTGTTGGTGCTCGCTATTGCGGCGGTGCTTAAGCAAAAGGGGATCGTCACCGTTGTATTGATATTGGGGCTGACGGGTTGGACAAGCATCTTTCGACTCATCCGCGCGGAGTATTTGAAACACAAAGCGCGAGACTACGTGAGGGCCGCCAACGCGATTGGCGCGTCCAACATGCGACGCATGTTTGTGCACATATTCCCGAATATTTCGCACGTTGTGTTGGTACAGCTCTCGCTCCACGTGGTGCTGTTTATCAAGAGCGAAGTGATCCTCTCATTCCTTGGTTTTGGTGTGCCAGTCGACACCGTGAGCTGGGGCTCCATGCTCAATGAAGCACAAAACGAATTGATCCTCGGCTATTGGTGGCAGCTCGCCGCCGCAACCGCCTTCATGGCCATTTTGGTGACCGCGTTTAGCTTGTTCACTGATGCGCTGCGTGATGCGCTTGATCCGAAGTTGAAGT